>JAACFA010000252.1 GCA_009937625.1 Gammaproteobacteria bacterium
GTGATCGGCGCGATGCTGGTGGCCCCGATGATGCGCCCGGTCATGATTTCCGCGGCCGCGATCACGCTGGGCTGGAGCCAGTATCTCTACCAGGCACTGCTACTGACGCTGGCCATGGCGCTCAGCGCGGTTGGCATCGCAGCGGTGTTTGCCCTGCTATCCCCCCAATTGATCGAAATACCCGGACAGGTCCTGGCCCGCACCGAGCCGACATATTTCGACCTCGTGATCGCGCTGGTCGCCGGCAGCGGCGGGGCCTACACGATGACCCACAAGGAGAGCGGCGCGATTCCAGGTGTGGCGATGGCGGTCGCGCTACTGCCGCCGCTCGCATCGACCGGCATTCTACTGGTGTTTCTGGAGAACAGTCTCGCGCTCAAGGCATTCATCCTGTTTTTCACCAACTTTGCCGCGATGGTGCTGGCGGCGACAGTGACTTTTCTTTACCTGGGCATCTCGCCACGCAAAGCCCGCATCCGTTCGGCTAGGTCGATCCGAAACTACTTGATGGCCTTTTTCCTGCTGGTCGTCGGGGTTTCGATCCCGCTGTATTTTTTAAGCACGGAAGTCTGGTATGACGCGTCCTACAAGGCCAACCAGTCGCCGGAACTGCAGGCCTGGCTGCAGGAAAACGAGTTGCTGATCGACGACGTGCAAATCGACGATGACCAGCGCATCGTCTACCTTAAGCTGCTCGGTCCAAATCCGCCATTGTCCGTCGAAACCCTGCATACCGAGCTGCAGAAGGCGCAAATCACCAAAGTCGAAAAACAGCCAGCGCCTTTCAGCATCAAGGTGCTGTGGACACAGACCGCCGAATTCAGCTGGCCGCCGGTGAGCACGCTATTGGCGGATGAAAGGGTATTGGAACAGGATTACACGGTAGGTATGCTGGGATACACCTGGTACTGGATCGGCACCCAGTACGCGAACGGCGACTGGCTGCGCCCGCAAACCGAGCTTATCAGCTCTTACTCCATCAGCGCGAAGGCCGACGCTTCCCTCGAATTAAAAACCCATTGCACAGATGGGTTGGGATCATACGAACTGAGACAGGAAGATTTATCGGCGAGCTTGGATGCCGCCGTTGCCGACGATTGCGAAACGTCGAAGATCGATAACCGTTTTATCACGGACCTGAATAACGCGATCAACGTCGAGATCGATGGCGATCACATGACCCTGCGCCTGGACAGCAATGTCGGCGTTATGCATTTCCAGTCGAACCTGCCGCAATAAATCCCCGCTTCAGCGCTCAGAAAAGGGGTCGGTGACAAAGGCGTTTTTTTGCATTTAGCGCAGCAGCAGTAAATGAGAATAAGGAGCATCTGTCACCGACTCCATGATTGACTCTGATCCGCTCTACTCCTTGTACAAGTGCACATCGGTTTGCGGGAACGGGATCGAAATACCCTCCTCGTCGAAACGCATTTTGACCGCGCGCGTAATCGCCCAGTAGGTTTCGAAATAGTCATCGGTTTTGACCCATGGCCTGACCGCGAAATTGACGGACGAGTCGCCGAGTTCGTGCACTCGCACAATGGGCTCGGGATCGTCGAGCACTGAATCGTGCGATTCGAGTATCTCCTGCAGAATTTTTTCGGTCTTGGGGATGTCGTCGGAGTATGAAATTCCGAACACCATATCGATGCGGCGGGCCTTCTGCGCGGTGACGTTCTTGATGACATCGCCCCAGATCTTGCCGTTCGGCACCACGATGGTCTGGTTATCGAGGGTCAGAATCGTCGTGTTCACCAGGCTCATGTGACTGACCTTGCCCGAGACGCCCCCAACTTCGACAAAATCATCGACGTCGAACGGCCGGTAAATCAGGATCAGCATACCGGCGGCGAAGTTCGACAAGGTATCCTGCAACGCGAAACCGACGATGAAACCGACCACACCGAGACCAGCCAGCAGCGGTCCCAGGCTGATGCCAACCTGGGCCAACGCGATCAGCACGCCGAGGAACAGAATCGTGTTGCGCACCACCAGGCGCACCATGCGGCGCAGCAGCAGCGATAACTCGATTTCAGCGCCATCCAGCGCCCTTTCGACCAGCATCTGCGCCAAGTTGGCCAGCTTGTAGAATACAAACGCGATCAGGGCAAACAGCAGAACGTTGAAAAACAGGCCCGGGCCGCTTTCGATGACAACGTCCCACAGCGTCTGGCCCCAGCCGATTAACAGGTCGGTGAAGACGCCGACCTCGAAAACATCGGCCGTGACCTGTCCGGTTGCCAGCAATAGCAACTCCTGGTACCCGGTCGTATCCATTTCCAGACCTTCCATCATGGCAATGACCACCCTCAGGGCCTCGGCCAGCCGCGAGACGGTATCGGTAGCAACCTGTACCTTGGCCTTGATCTCGGTGTCGTCAGGCACTGCCTTGGCGCTGGCGCGCATCGCGTCGAGGTTCGCCATGGTAATCTGCAGCAGGGCCGAACCGTTATCGGCGCGTTCGGCGAGGTGTTGCTTGAGCTGCTCTTCCCTTTGAGCCACATCAACCCCCAGCTGGCGCGACAGTTCGAGTCCCTCGATAAAAATCTCGTAGGTGTAATTAAGTTTGTCCAGCAGCTGAAATGCCCTGCTGTAGCCGGCGGCCTGGGTTGCCGCGGAATCCTTCGATTCAGGCACCTCGATTCGACTTCGAATATCCGCGGCGATCGTTCTGGCCATGCTGTCCTGCGCGGCGAGTATTTTAACCGCGCGCTCGCGCCAGGGCTCGATACCCTCTTGTTGCGCGTCGACCCCAACAACCGACCTGACGAATTCCAGACCCCGCTCGAGCACGGCAAAACGCGCTTGCATCAAACGTAGCTCGGCAACTTCCTGATCCAGCCCCGATTCCACTCCGACACGCTGCTCGAGATCCTCGATTAGCAGGCTCAGCGCCCCAATTTCCTTCATTACCTGGTCGAAATCCTTTGCCTGGTCGGTCGTTGCCGCTTCGTGCTGTGCTGCCTCGGCGCCGAAACCGCCGAACGGCAACATTGCGCCGGCAAGCGTGAGGATCGCCATCAAGGCAATCGAGCGATATAATCTGAAAAACATTCTTATTTCCTGTTGGTGAATGAGTTAAGTTAGTTGCCAAACTGGCGTCGGGGCTCGTAGGTTTCCGTCATTCCGATAGCGCAGTGGTAATTTACTGATTCCGCTTCAACACGCAAGACTTTAACAACATTATCCCGATTGCTAACGCCAGTCGTCGCGCCTGAAGACCAGGCGGGTGTCGACCGTGCTGAGTTCAAGCCTGTCACGTCCCTCGAGCACTACCTGCCAGGAAGTCTCTCCCGGAAATACCCGCCCCGGGGGTTCGCTGCCAGCGCATGCCGAGAAGTCGCGCTCGAGTCGATCGAAAACAATGCCATCGGTATTCAGCCGGGCGAAACCGCTGAAACGCCGGCAACCGTCAGCTATCTCGACGAACAGACGTTCGCCGAAATCGAGGGCCAAAGGTTCTAACTTCGAGTCGATAGCGATGTCATTGTGCTCGACCAGCACCCAGCGCCGATGATTCAGATCTCCGGGAACAATCGTGGTGGCGGAGTCGTCGCAAGCCCCGTCCACCGATTTCATGTCGATAAGGCCATCGTAATCGGCAGCGAAACCGTCACGCGGCGAGTCACGGTCGATCACGCCTTCGACGACGACGCAAACAGGTTTATACAGCCCCGGCTTTTTGTCCCGGTAGATCTTTTTTAACTGTTCGCGAGCGTCCTGGCTGCTGTTAGGCCCGAGCCAGTAACACTGCGAATTAATCTCGGGACAAAACACGTTGACCTCGTGGCCGAAGGTATACTCGCCGCGATAGCGTCCGCCCTGCGCGCTCGTCGCACAACCGATGTGCAAGACCAGCAGCGTAACTAGTAATGGGTATCTCATGGCAGGTACTTAAACGTCATTCATGCATAAAGTTCGTCATCCCCGCG
>JAACFA010000053.1 GCA_009937625.1 Gammaproteobacteria bacterium
CGCTGTGCCTGATCGAGTGGCCGCAGCGTGCGGCCGCGTACCTGCAGGCGACCGATCTCGAGATCGAACTCGAATATGACCCCGAAGGTCGGCGGGTCAAACTGTCACCGCAAACCGATTGGGGCCGTCTGTTGGTCTCCCGGCTAGAACAGCCGGATTCTTCGTAATTCCTAAGGTTTGTTTTAGAAAACAGCTTTATCTGATTAATAAATATAGAAAAACTGTTGATTTTTGATCGCGGTTTTACTATAAATGCGTTCCAGGCAAGGGCATAATAACTGGAACCATGGACCCAATCGCTAAAGCCAGACGTCTTTTTCTGAAGCGTGTAACCCGCTTCGGGCTTTCGCTCGCGTTACTGACTGGTGTCAAACCGGCGTTGGCCGGTTCGAAGACGGCGCTTACCGGCATCCGAATTTCGCAGGCCACCGACGACCATACCCGCGTCGTTTTCGACCTGAGCGGCGACATCGAACACAACCTGTTTACGCTGGCGGACCCGCACCGCGTGGTTATCGATCTGCTCGATACCCGTGAGAGCAGCGCGATCGCGGTCAGCGACAAAACCACCACCTTGATGCGCGGACTGCGCTCGGCGAGCAAGGATGGCGGACGCCTGCGCGTGGTGCTGGACCTGCGCGGCAAGGCGCGTCCGCGCAGCTTCGAATTAAAGCCCGACGGAAAATCCGGCCATCGGCTGGTGGTCGACCTGCACGCCACGCGTCTGAGCCCGACGCCGATTGCAACCAGCCAGCAGAAGCGCAGTAAGAGCAAGAAGCAGTTCGTGATTGCGCTCGACCCCGGTCACGGTGGCCGCGATCCCGGTGCCATCGGCAAGCGGGGCACGCGCGAGAAAGACGTCGCGCTGTCGGTCGCCAAGAAAATGAAAGCCGAGATTAACCGTACCTCGGGCTACCGCGCAATCCTGACGCGTGACGGCGACCGTTTCGTGGCGCTGCGCAACCGCGTCAAGAAGGCTCGCGAGGCCGAAGCCGATATCTTTATCTCGCTGCACGCGGATTCGTTTCATAGCCCCAACGTGAAAGGCGCCTCGGTTTACGCGCTGTCGCTGAGCGGCGCCAGTTCCGAAGCCGCGCGCTGGATCGCGAAAAAGGAAAACGCCTCCGATCTGATCGGCGGTATCAGTCTCGACGACAAGGACGATTTGATCGCTTCGGTGCTGCTCGACCTGTCGCAAACCGCGACTATCCAGGACAGCCTGGAACTGGGCTCCGATGTGCTGAGCCATATTGGCAAGGTTTCCCGGTTGAACAATCGCCAGGTGCAGCAGGCCGGTTTCGCGGTGCTGAAGGCGCCCGACATGCCGTCGATCCTGATCGAAACCGCTTTCCTTTCCAACCCGAGCGAGGAAAAGAAGCTGCGTAATCCAAAGTATCAGCACAAGCTTGCCAAGGCTGTCTTCAAGGGCATTCAAAACCATCTCAAGAATCGGCCGGCTTAACGCCGGCTCGACACGAACTGCCTGACCGCTTCCCGGTAATCGGGAAAATCCACGATATTGTTGTGCGCGGCGCCGCTAATCATCATGTAATCCAGCGGTGCCCGGGTGAAGCTCTGTTTCAACGCCAGCGTATGCGGTAGCCTGATTTCGCGGTCGTGCTCGGCGCTCGTAATCAGCACCGGTGCTTCGATTGCGGGCGCGAGCGCGGTGGAATCGAAGCGGTCCTTGATCAGGTAGCGCACCGGAAACATCGGATAGATTTTTTGCGCGACCGCGGCGACGCTGTCGTAGGGCGTCAACAAAATCAGCTTTTCCAGCGGCCGTCTGGCCGCCAGGTAGACCGCCACGCCGCTGCCGAGGCTGCGCCCGTAGGCGCTGATCGACTGGTGCCGCGGGCTCAGCTGATCGTAGATTGCGAGCGCGTCTGAAAACAGCCCGGCCTCGCTCGGGCTGCCTTCGCTGTCGCCGTAGCCGCGATAATTGATCAGGTAGACGCTGTAGTCGCGAAACACGTCCTCGAAAAATCCGCGACGATGGGTGATCATCTCTGAGTTGCCACCGAAGTAAATCACCGCTTTACGCTGGCCCGGGTTCAGGACCCAGCCCTGCAGCCGCGTACCCTGGTTGTCGACGACGATCCGCTCGGCGACGAAGCTCGGATCCAGCGCTACCGGATAGTAAATCAGCCTGCGTTGATAGACGTACAGAAAGGCTGCCAACAGCAGGTAAACGCCGAGTAGTACCAGAGCGATGAAGATGATTTCTTTCATGGGGAATAATAATAATCCCGGCTGGGATTTTCTGGTATTCTCTGCGTCCAAACTTCGTGCACAGCCATAGTACCAAGCATCGATTCATGAACAAACTCGAACAGTTAAAATCCATGACCCAGGTAGTGGCCGACACCGGTGACCTGGACGCGATGGTTCAATACCAGCCGCAGGACGCAACCACCAATCCCTCGCTCCTGCTGAAAGCCGCCGATCTGCCGCGCTATCAGCCGCTACTGGACGAGGCGCAACGCTGGGGTCGGGAGCAGGGCGGTAGCCCGACGGCACGCGCCGCCGCGGCGGGCGACTACCTGGCGGTTAGCATCGGCCTCGAAATCCAGAATATCGTGCCGGGCAGGGTTTCCACCGAGGTGGACGCGCGCCTGTCCTTCGATCGCGAGGCCACGATAGCGCGCGCGCGGCGCATCATCGACCTCTACGAAAGCCGAGGTAGCAATCGCAGTCGGGTACTAATCAAGATCGCTTCCACCTGGGAAGGAATCCAGGCGGCGCGCGAACTCGAACAGGAAAATATCAATTGCAACCTGACGCTACTGTTCGGCTTTGCACAGGCGGTGGCCTGTGCCGAGAGCGGGGTTTACCTGGTCTCGCCATTCGTCGGACGCATTCTCGACTGGCACCTGGCGGCCAGCGGTCAGACTTCGATCCCGGCGGATAAAGATCCTGGCGTGCAGTCGGTCACGCGTATCTACGATTACTACAAACAACACGGGTACCAGACCGTAGTCATGGGCGCGAGTTTTCGCAACACCGGCGAGATCGAGCAGCTCGCGGGCTGCGACCGGCTTACCATCAGCCCGCAACTAATGCAGGAACTCGCGGCCGACGACTCGCTGCTGACACGCAAGCTGAATCCCGAGCAGGGTTCCAGCAGCATCGACCGCATCAGCCTCGATGAAAAGTCGTTTCGCTGGATGATGAACGAGGATGCGATGGCGACCGAAAAGCTGGCCGAAGGCATCCGTTTGTTTACGCGTGACCAGGAGAAGCTGGAATCACGGCTCGTCGCCTGAATAGTTCCTTGGCGCAAATCCATACCTTACCTTCGCACCTGATAAACCAGATTGCCGCTGGCGAAGTCGTCGAGCGCCCGGCTTCGGTGGTCAAGGAGCTGGTCGAAAACAGTCTCGACGCGGGCGCCGGTTCGATTACCGTCGAAATCGATGACGGCGGCACCCGGTTAATCAGGGTCAGTGACGATGGTTGCGGTATCGACCGTGAAGAACTCGCCAGTGCCTTATCGCGCCATGCCACCAGCAAGATAGCGAGTCTCGGGGACCTCGAAAATATTCATTCGCTGGGATTCCGCGGTGAAGCGCTGCCCAGTATCGCGTCGGTATCGCGTCTCAGCCTGGTGTCGCGCCTGGCCTCGGCCGAATGCGCCTGGCGGCTAAAGGCGCGGGAGCAGGCGGAACCGGTGCCCGACCCGTTGCCGCAGGGCACCCAGGTGGAAGTATTGGAGCTGTTTTACAATGTTCCGGCCCGGAAAAAGTTCCTGCGCACCGAGAAAACCGAGTACCGGCATATCGAGGCCCTGTTCAAGAATATTGCACTGAGCCACCCCGAAGTGGCTTTCCGACTGCTACATAACCAGAAGGTGGTGTACCAGCTGCCCTCGGTACAGAGCGCGGACGATCAGCACCGCCGGCTGGCGACGCTATGCGGCAAGGCCTTCGCCGACAGCCTGGTGGAAATCGATATCGCCAGCGACGATCTGCGCCTGCAGGGCTGGGTCGCGCTGCCGACTTTCAATCGCAGCCAGGCGGATATGCAGTATTTCTACGTCAACCAGCGCATGGTACGCGACAAGCTCATCAATCACGCGGTGCGCCAGGCCTACCATGATGTGTTGTTTCACGGCCGCCATCCCGCCTACGTGCTGTCGCTGACCATGGATGCGCGCGGTCTCGATGTCAACGTGCATCCGCAAAAGCATGAAGTTCGCTTCCGCGATTCGCGCCGGGTACACGATTTCCTGTTCCGCAGCCTGCACCAGGCGCTCGGAGAAATAAAGCCCGAACAGCAGATCGATTCCCCCGGGTTTGCGCTGGCGGATTCGAATTCAGCCGCGCCGCGGGAGCAGTCGGGGTTGAGTTTTCAAATTCCGCCGCGCAGCGACCGTTCATCATCGGTGCGTGAACAAATGCAATCCTATGCCGCGCTGCTGCATCCGGAACCTGCACCCGACGATGTGGAACCGGCCGCGCAAACGCTGCCGCCGCTGGGCTACGCGATCGCGCAGTTGAAGGGCATTTATATACTCGCGGAAAACAGCGATGGGCTGATCATCGTCGACATGCACGCCGCGCACGAGCGCATCGTCTACGAGCGCATGAAACAGAACGCGGAGCAGGAAGACGTGATCGCGCAACCGCTGCTGGTGCCGATCGCCTTCAACGTCAGCCAGGCCGAGGGCGACCTGGTCGAGGAGCATAGCGAGTTTTTCAATCATCTCGGTTTTAACGTGGAACGCCTGGGGCCCGAGCAGCTGCGGGTGCGCGCGGTGCCGGCGCTGCTGAAAAATGCCGATAGCGAGCAGTTGCTGCGCGACGTGCTCGCCGACCTGTTCGAGCACGGTCGCTCGCAGCGTATCCAGGATTACGAGAACGAGATGCTGTCGACCATGGCCTGTCACGCCTCGGTGCGGGCCAATCGGCTGCTCTCGCTCGACGAGATGAATGCGCTGCTGCGCGATATCGAAACTACCGAGCGCAGCGGGCAATGCAATCATGGGCGCCCGACCTGGAAGCAACTCAACCTGGATCAGCTCGACAAGCTGTTTTTGCGCGGGCAGTAAGATGTCCGCTGCCAGGGTCATGTTCCTGATGGGCGCGACCGCGACCGGTAAAACCGAGCTCGCGCTGGAAATCGCGCGGCGCTTCGAGGTCGAGATCATCAGCGTCGATTCGGCGCTGATTTACCGCGGCATGGATATAGGTACCGCCAAACCCGCGCCGGAGATATTGCGCCAGTTTCCGCATCACCTGGTCGATATCATCGATCCGGCCGAGCAATTTTCGGCCTGGGATTTCGTGCAGCAAAGCCAGCGCCTGGTGGTCGAGATCAGCGAGCGCGGCCGCTTGCCGCTGCTGGTTGGCGGCACGATGCTCTACTATCACGCCTTCGAGCAGGGCCTGAACCGACTGCCCGAGGCCGATGAAGCGCTGCGCCAGCGCCTTGATCAGGAAGCAAAGCAGTACGGCTGGCAACTGATGCACGATAGACTCGCGGCGGTCGATCCGGTGAGCGCGAGTCGCATCAAGGCCACGGATTCGCAGCGTATCCAGCGCGCGCTCGAGGTTTACGAGCTCTCGGGCGAACCGCTTTCCAGGCTGCAGCAGCATGAATCCAACGGTTACGCCGGCCCGATCGAGAAAATAATCCTCGCGGCCGATGACCGGGCGGCGCTGCACCAGCGTATTGCAAAGCGTTTTCACGAGATGCTGGAGCAGGGGTTCATCGACGAGGTTGTCCGGCTGAGGCAGCGCGGCGATCTCGATCTGTCGCTGCCGTCGATGCGCTGCGTGGGTTATCGGCAAGTCTGGCAGCACCTCGATGGCGAATTATCGCACCAGCAAATGATCGATAAGTCGATCGCCGCGACCCGCCAGCTAGCCAAGCGTCAGATCACCTGGTTACGCAAACAGCCGCCCGGAGATGCCTTCGATTGCCTGAATTACCGTAAAGATGCTATATTCCGGCGAGTTGAGGCCGCTTTTTCGCAGCCCTGACTGGAACGTTTTTAATAGAAAGGAATCACACATTCTACTTGACGGTTAAATTCGCTTTCCACGGTAGATTTACAATAATAACTTTAAGGAGTGCCAAATTATGTCCAAAGGGCAAATGTTACAAGAACCCTACCTGAATGCATTACGCAGGGAGCATGTACCGGTTTCAATCTTCCTGGTCAACGGAATCAAATTGCAGGGCCAGATCGAATCTTTCGATCAATTCGTCGTGCTGCTCAAGAATAATGTCAGCCAGATGGTATACAAACACGCAATTTCGACGATTGTGCCAGCGCGTAACGTTCAGATCGACCATCCCCACGCGGAAGAGAGCGAGGGTGCGGGTAACCGTTAACGGTGAACTGCACGATATGACCCGAACCGGAGGCCTCGTTGTTCGAATTTGAGCGGCCGCGCGGGGGCGAGCGAGCGCTGCTGGTCCATATCAATTTTCCACAGCAGCAGGATCAGGACGATCTGGATGAATTCGTCGAACTGGTGCGCTCCGCTGACGTCGAGGATGTCGACCTGATTACGGGCAGCCGTCAGCAACCGTCGGCGAAAACCTTTATCGGCAAGGGCAAACTCGAGGAAATCGCGGCCCAGGTCGCGTCCCGGCAGATCGACGTGGTGCTGTTCAATCATGCCCTGTCGCCATCCCAGGAGAGAAACCTCGAAAGCGAGCTGAAATGCAGGGTGCTCGATCGTACCGGCCTGATCCTCGATATTTTTGCGCAGCGCGCGCAATCCTTCGAGGGTAAGCTGCAGGTTGAACTGGCCCAGCTCAGGCATTTATCGACCCGCCTGGTCCGGGGCTGGACCCACCTCGAGCGGCAAAAAGGCGGTATCGGGCTGCGCGGGCCGGGCGAGACCCAGCTCGAGACCGATCGACGCCTGCTGGGCAAACGCATCAAATACCTGAATAACCGCCTCGCCAAGGTGTCGAGCCAGCGCGCGCAGAGCCGGCAGGCGCGCACCAAGGCGGATATCCCCACGGTATCGCTGGTGGGTTATACCAATGCCGGAAAATCGACCCTGTTCAACGCCCTGACCGATGCCTCGGTTTACGCCGCCGACCAGTTGTTTGCGACGCTCGATCCCACCTTGCGCAAGCTGCAGCTGAGCGAGCAGCAGGACGTCATACTCGCCGACACGGTGGGATTTATCCGCCATCTGCCGCATGACCTGGTGGCGGCGTTCCGCGCCACCCTGGTGGAAACGCGCGAAGCCGACCTGATTCTGCACGTGGTCGACGCTGCGGACGACAGCCGCCAGGAGAAAATCGAGGCGGTCGACCGTATATTGCACGAGGTGGGTGCGGGCGAGGTACCGCAGCTGCTGGTTTATAACAAGATCGATCTTCTGGGGCTGTCTCCGCGTGTCGATCTGAACGAGCAGGGGCAGCCGTGGCGGATCTGGCTCTCGGCCCAGCAGCGCGAGGGTTTCGACCAGCTGGCAGACATCCTGCGCCAGCGATTCTGTGAAAAAAGCGCGATCTACAGCCTGGAATTATTAGCCAGCGAAGGCCAGGTTCGGGCTTATTTGTTCGAATCCGGCGCGATCGACAGCGAAAATTTCGAAAATAATGGCAATATCAACTTGAAACTGCGCCTGACGCCCGCACTTTTGAAGCGTTTGCAGCGTAAATTCGGAATTTCGCCGGAGCGCTTCGAGATGCTGGCCGATAAGCTTGCAGGAGCGGCCTGAAAGCCATTACAATCCGCCATCTTTGTGTGTCCGCAATCCACTGAACAAACGATAAGCTTTCGGAGTTGATTATGCCCTGGAATGAACCAGGAAAAGACAAAGATCCCTGGGGTCAACGTAATAACGATGGTCCGCCCGACCTGGACGAGCTATTCAGGAACCTGAAAAACAAGTTCGGCGGACTGCTGGGTGGCGGTGGCCGGGGAAAAATTCCCAAGGTACCGGGCGGCTCGGGCAACGTTTCGGGCTTTATCGGCTTCGTACTGGTCGCGGCGCTCGTGGTTTGGGCACTGACCGGAATCTACATCGTCGACGAAGGCTGGCGCGGCGTCGAAACCCGCTTCGGCGAGCGCACCGTGGTGACCCAGGCCGGCCCACACTGGCACCTGCCTTACCCGATCGAAGATGTCGAGCTGATCAACGTTGCCGACATCCGTACCGCGCGCAAGAATTCCAAGATGCTGACCAGCGACGAGAACATCGTCGTCATGAGTATCGAGATTCAGTACAACGTCAAGGATGCGCAGGATTTTGCTTTCGAGGTATTCGATCCGGACCTGACCCTGCAGCAGACCGCCGAAACGGCGATCCGCGAAGTTGTCGGTAACAATGATATGGACTTGATCATTACCGAGGGCCGTGCCGTGGTCGGTAGCGCCACCAAGGAAATTATGCAGGATATCCTGGATAACTATAAAACCGGCATCAACGTGGTCCAGGTCAACATGGACGAGGCGCAGCCGCCGGAGGAAGTGCAGGACGCTTTCGAAGACGCGATCAAGGCACGCGAGGACGAACAGCGGATCATCAACGAAGCCAACGCCTATCGCAACGGCGTAGTGCCACAGGCGCGCGGTGAAGGCCAAGGCCTGCTAGAACAGGCCGAAGCCTACAAGACGCGCGTTGTCAAGTCGGCGCAGGGTGAAACCAGCCGCTTCAACCAGTTGCTGGCCGAATATCAGCGGGCGCCTGAAGTTACCCGTGAGCGGCTCTACATCGATACCATCGAGTCGGTCATGGCGCGCTCACCCAAGGTTATGGTGGATGTCGAGGGCGGCAATAACCTGATGTTTCTGCCGCTCGATCAGTTAATGGGGCGTGCCGCGACCAACACCGGCCAATTAAAAGGCCTGAGCGGCAACACGACCGATTCGCAGTCGCTGTTCGACGAGTTTCAACGTAACGCGTCGCGTAACCGTGACCGGGAGACACGCCAATGACCGCCAATATTCGCTTTGGATTCATCCTGGCCCTGGTGGTCGGGGTAATCGTTTACATGTCGACCTTTATCGTGCACGAGCGCGAACTCGCGATCAAGTTCAAGCTCGGTGAAATCGTCGAAGCCGACTACGATCCGGGACTTTATTTTCAAATTCCGATCATCAACAATGTCGTCAAGTTCGACAGCCGGGTGCTGACCATGGATACCCCGTCGGAGCGGTTTCTGACGGTGGAAAAGAAGAACGTCATCGTCAACTCTTTCGTCAAGTGGCGTATCACCGATCCAAAAGTCTTTTATACCTCTACCGGTGGCGACCAGCGCCGCGCGATTGCGCGCATGGTTTCGATTATCAATGACGAACTCAAGGGCAAAATAGCTTCCAGAACCATGCGTGAAGTCATTTCCGGAGAGCGCGCCGTCATCATGCAGGAAGTAACGGACAACGCCGCGGTCAAGATCGAGGATCTCGGTATCTCGCTGGTCGACGTGCGCGTCAAGAAGGTAGAACTGCCGGACAACGTCAGCAACAACGTATACCAGCGTATGGCGACCGAACGCCAGACCGTGGCCAAGGAATTCCGTTCACGCGGTGAAGAGCAGGCGAAGCAGATACGTGCCAACGCCGATCGTCAGCGCGAGGAAATCCTGGCCGAGGCTTACCGTAAATCGGAAGAAATTCGGGGTGAGGGCGATGCGCTGGCGGCTAAAACCTATGCGGATTCGTACAACCAGGACAAGGAGTTCTATTCGTTTTACCGCAGTTTGAAGGCTTACGACAAGAGTTTTGGCAACAACCAGGATATTATCCTGCTGAGCCCCGATTCTGACTTCTTCAAGTTCTTCAAGGAGTCTAAATCCAGGTAGCGGGCAGTAACATGCAAACAATAGAAACGGGCGGCAGGACACGCCCGTTTTTTGTGAGAATAATATGAACTGGGCGGATTTAGGGGCGGCGCTGGCGCTGGTGCTGGTGCTCGAGGGCTTGATACCTTTTCTCAGCCCACGGGGTTACCGCAACATGGTGCAACAGATGGCACAGATGCCGGAGCAAATGTTGCGCAACGTCGGCCTGGTGCTGATAATTGTCGGGCTACTGTTGCTTTATCTGGTACGGGGATGAGCATTAAATCCACTAAACGCTGGCTGCTGCCCGACGGGGTGCAGGAAACCCTGCCGCCCGACGCGCTTGCGGTTGAGGCGCTGCGTCACGATATCCTGCAGCTATTCCACAACTGGGGTTACGACCTGGTAATGCCGGCGATGATCGAATACATGGATTCATTGCTGACCGGCACCGCGCATTCGCTCGACACCCGAACCTTTGCCCTGGTGGATCAGCTGTCCGGTAAGCAGATGGGCGTGCGCTCCGATATGACACCCCAGGTGGCGCGCATCGATGCGCACCTGCTGGCGGACAATGCCCGCCAACACCGAGTTTCCAGGCTCTGTTATTGCGGGCACCTGCTGCACGCGATCGGTGACGGGATTAATTCGAGTCGAACCCCGATACAAATTGGCGCCGAGATTTTCGGCAGCGATGCGATCAGCGCCGACGTCGAGGTGGTGAGCCTGATGGTGGCGACGCTGCACGCGGTCGGCCTGCATGACATCTCGCTTGACCTGGGTCATGTCGGCGTTTTTCGCAGCCTGGTAAAAACAACCGGGCTCGATGCCGAACAGGAAGACAGGCTGTTCGACATGCTGCAACGCAAGTCGATCCCCGATTTGCAGGGTTACCTGCAGCAATTACCGCTGGACGATCGTCAGCGCGACCAGTTTTACCAGCTGGCGCTACTCAATGGCGACGCTGCGGTCATCGATGAAGCGCGCAAGCTCTACCACGACGCGACGGACGAATTGTTCGTCACGCTCGACACCATGGAAAGCGTGGTGCAATTGCTGCAGCAGAAGTATCCCGATACTTCGATACACTGTGATCTGTCCGAGTTGCGCGGCTACAGCTATCACACCGGGCTGGTGTTCGCGGCTTTTCTACCCGGCCAGAGCCGCGAAATCGCTCGCGGCGGTCGCTATGACGATGTCGGTCGGGTGTTCGGTAACGCCAGGCCGGCAACCGGTTTCAGCGCCGATCTATTGAACCTGTACCAGCTTTGCGCCGCAGGCAGCTCGGTCGACTCCGGAATCCTGGTGCCGGACAGCGATGACGCCGGGCTGATGCAGCTGGTGCAGCGTTTGCGTAGCGAGGGCGAACGCGTCGTGGTCGATCTGACCCGCGGCAACAGCAGCGCCGCTGATCAGCAGTGCGATCGACAGGCGGTGCTGGATAAAACCGGCTGGATTATAAAAGAGGTTTAACGAAGATATGCCAAAAACAGTCGTTGTAATCGGTACCCAGTGGGGCGACGAGGGAAAGGGCAAAATCGTCGATCTGCTGACCGACCAGGCGAGCGCCGTGGTGCGATTTCAGGGCGGGCACAATGCTGGCCATACCCTGGTTATCGATGGTGTGAAAACCGTGCTGCACCTGATACCGTCAGGCGTACTGCGCGATAACGTCAAGTGCCTCATCGGCAACGGCGTGGTGCTGTCACCCGAGGCGCTGTTAAAGGAAATGGGTCAGCTCGAGGCGAGCGGTGTGCCGGCACGCGAACGCATCGTCATCAGCGAAGCATGCCCGTTGATCCTGCCTTACCATATCGCGCTTGACCAGGCGCGCGAGAAGGCCCGTGGCAGCAAGGCGATCGGCACCACCGGGCGCGGGATTGGCCCTTGCTACGAAGACAAGGCCGCGCGCCGTGGCATCCGCCTTGGCGAGATGCTGCGCCAGCAGCACTTTGCCGCGCGCCTGCAGGAAGTCCTCGAGTACCATAATTTCGTGCTCGAACATTATTTCAAGGTAGCGCCGCTCGATTACCGGCAAATGCTCGATGAAGCGCTGGCGCAGGCCGAGCAGATGCGCGACATGGTCGGGGACGTTACCGCCATACTGCACCAGATGGTCGCGCAGGGAGCCGCGATCATGTTCGAAGGCGCGCAGGGCGCGCTGCTCGATATCGATCACGGCACCTATCCCTACGTCACGTCGTCGACCACGACCGCCGGCGGTGCGGCTTCCGGCTCCGGCGTCGGGCCGCGCGACCTCGAGTATATTCTCGGCATCGTCAAGGCCTATACCACGCGCGTCGGCGCGGGTCCGTTTCCGACCGAGCTGGACGACGCCTGCGGTCAGCACATGGGTGAACGCGGTCACGAATTCGGCGCAACCACCGGGCGCAAGCGCCGCTGCGGCTGGCTCGACCTGGTAGCGCTCAAGCGCTCGCTCAATATCAACTCGGTCAGCGGTCTTTGCATCACCAAGCTCGACGTGCTCGACGGCCTGGAAACCATCAAACTGGCGGTGGCTTATCGCTATCGCGGCGAGGAAGTCTCGATACCGCCTTCCGGAGCAGAAAATTTCGAGGCCTGCGAGCCCGTTTATATCGAGATGCCGGGTTGGCAGGATTCTACCGTCGGCCTGAAATCCTGGGATCAGCTGCCCGCGGCCGCGGTCGATTACCTGCGTAAAATCGAGGAAATCTGCGGGGTTCCGATCGATATCGTCTCCACCGGTCCGGACCGCACCGAAACCATCATCGTGAACCATCCTTTTACGGGTTAGTTCTTTGCTTTTCGCTGATTTTGTGCCTAAAGTCAGTAGTCGAGGAGTCAAAGTAAATGCATAAACACCTACATGGCTTATGCGGGATCGTGATCCTGCTGTTCGCATGGAATGCGCATGCCGCATCGGAGATCTGGCAGGACGTTTCACCAGCAGAGGCCGGCGCCCGGGCAGTATCGGAAATTCGATATTTCCAGGCGAACGATACAGCTCTGCGTAGCGCCCTGTTAAGTGCTCCGCATGAAACCAGCGGCAGGCTGGACCATCAGGTCCCGATACCAATGCCGGATGGCAACCTTGTCCTGTTCAGCGTTCAGGAATCACCGATCATGGCGCCCGAACTGGCGGCGAAATATCCTGGAATCAGAACTTTCAAGGTGTCCGGTGTCGAGGATAAACATGCTATGGGACGCATCGACATTACCCCGCTGGGTTTTCACGGTATGATCCAGACATCGGCCGGAGCGGTGTTCGTCGATCCCAACGAATTCAACTTGCATGACCATATCTACCGTAGCCGTTATGCCGCCAGCGAGCCGCGAAGGACTTTCAATTGCGGCGTTGACGAGCATGCCCGTCCAACTACCACCCCGCTAGTCGGGACGGGGCGTCGGAGCGCGCCCCGTGTACCCGGTAGCCTGCTGGAGTATGATCTAGCGGTCGCGGTTACCAATGAGTATTACGTTGGTGCTGGCAACACCGATGGCAGCACGACCACGGCAATCGTGACCACGATCAATCGGGTCAACTTCGTATATCAGCGCGATTTCGGCATCAAGTTGCAATTAATCGGCAATAACGATCTCCTCTATGAAAGCACCGATAACGGCGTACTGGACAATGAGAATGAATTCGCCCTGTTGGGCCAGGTGAATGACTGGATCGACACGCGGCTTCCCAATGGCGACGATGACTACGATATCGGGCATATGTTCAGCCAGCCATCTATTTTCGGCGGCGGAATCGCCAATATTGGCGCCGTCTGTGATAGCAGCATCAAGGCCGGAGGTGTATCAGGATTGAATAACCCGGTTGGCGACGCTTTTGACATCGACCTGGTGGCGCACGAGATCGGTCATCAATTCAATGCTGAACATAGCTTCAACGGTACCACCAGTGCCTGTGTGAACCGCAATTCAGCGACTGCTTACGAGCCGGGCAGCGGCTCGACGATCATGGCGTACGCCGGAATCTGCGCTGCGGAAAACTTGCAAACCAATAGCGATGCCAGTTTTCATGCCGGGAGTATCGCGCAGGTAGATGCTTTCACCGCGCCTGGGGCCACCGGCAGAGCCTGCGCGACGCAGATACCGACGAGCCCGGCGGGCAATGCCGATCCCAGCATTACGGCTATTGCTAACACGACCATCCCGGCCAATACGCCATTTCTACTTGAAGGCAGCGCCACCGATACTGACGGGGATACGCTCGAATATCGCTGGGATCAGATGGATGCCGGTTGTCCCACCGACGACAGCACTTTCGGCACCGACAACGGCAGTAATGCGCTGTTTCGCAGCCATCGACCTCGTCCGGAATCCTGGCGCAATTTCCCTGCCCTGGGAACCCAGGTGCTAAACTTCTTCGACAAGGCCGAGGTGCTAGCCTGTCATGATCGAGCGCTCGATTTTAGGCTGACTGCTACCGACGCCCGGAGCGGGCAGAATTTCGAGGATGTTCGGGTTGTGGTGGACGCCGCGGCGGGACCGTTCGTAATCACTAACCTGGACCCGGCGCCGTCGATTGTTGCCGGTACCGCGTTTGCGGTGGACTGGGATGTCGCCGGCACCGACTCGGCGCCGGTCGACTGCGCGAATGTCGATATCGACCTGCTTACCTTCTCGGCAGGATATTCCAGCTATTCGGTCTATTCCTTGAGTAGCAACACTGCCAATGACGGAACCGAGTTGGTGACGATTAACCCACCAGGTGCCAACCACCCGCGCGCGCGGGTGCGGGTCAAGTGCAGCGACAATATTTTTTATGACATTTCGGACGCAGACCTTAGTGTGACGCCGGTTCCTCCGGCAGATCCGCCGTTAGCCGATAACGGTTTTACGACCCGGTTTTATGCCAATATCGCTACCACCGGGGTTACCGCCCCGGCCTGCGGCCCGATTGTCGATTGTAGCGCCCCCGCGCCACCAGGTGACACGGGCAGCGGCGAGCACGACGCGTCGGCCCTCGGCCATGCCTGGTTGTTGTTACTGGGGGGGCTCGCCGCGTTGCGGCGGATTCGTTGCCGTCAGGGCTGACAGTGGGTTTTGATGATAGCGTTGTATTTTAGCGCGTAGCTACGTGCCTTTTGCATCAGGCGCAGGTGTTCGTTGCTGCGCACGACGTCGGAAATTCCCTCGATCAGCTGCA
>JAACFA010000253.1 GCA_009937625.1 Gammaproteobacteria bacterium
CCGCCGAGCAACGATTTCACCGCGCTTCGCTCCCGATACGATAACCAACGCCGTGGATGGTATGGATCAGTTCGCTGTCGAAAGGCTTGTCGATTTTTGCTCGCAGGCTGTGGATGTGCACGCGCAGCGGATCGCCGTCGGGAGGATCGTCCGACCAGACATGATCGATCAGTTCCTGGCGTGAAATGACTCGTTCCGGATTGATCATCAGGTACTCCAGGATTCGGAAGGCCTTGGGTTTCAGCTTTATGGGCAGGCTGTCGCGGAATACCTGCATCGTGTCGCGGTTCAGCTCGAGGTTATCGATACGCATGACGGGGGATTTCGGCTGATTCTGGCCACGCCGGGTCAGGGCCGTCACGCGCACCTCGAGTTCACGCAGTGAAAACGGTTTCACCAGGTAATCGTCGGTGCCCGCCTCGAATCCGGATACCTTGTCGTCGATGGTATCGCGCGCGGTCAACATCAGGATCGGGGTGTCGTGCTTCGACTGTTCGCGAAATTCGCGGCACACCGTGATGCCGTCCTTACCGGGCAGCATCAGGTCCAGGATGATGAGGTCGAAACGGCGGTCGATCGCGAGTTTGAGGCCGAGCGCGCCGCTGTAGGCGAAATCGAGCTCATGGCCCTTGGCCTCGAAATACTGACCAATGTTCGACGCGATGTCCGCATCGTCTTCGATAACCAGAATTTTCATAATGCTTCAGGCTATCCCGGGCGATGTAAATTAGATGTTAACAAGACCTCAACGGCTGACTTCGCCCAGGAATTCGCCGAATAAGTTCCACGACTTTTTATCGGCATCCTCGCGATAACGCGGCGAACCGAACACGGTAAACGCATGCGGTGCGCCGCTGTAGGTGACCATCTCGTGCCGTACGCCGGCGGCCTCGAGTTCGTTTGCGAGCCCCGCGAACTGGTCCATCGTGATCGCCGTGTCGGCGGTGCCGTGCATGATCAGCAGCCTGCCTTTGGTATTCGCATAGTTTTGTCCGTCTGGCGTCTTGAGCCCGCCATGGAAGGTGGCGAAGCCTTTCAGGTCGGAGCCCGAACGGGCCAGTTCGAGCACCGCGGCACCGCCGAAGCAGTAACCCATGGCAACCGCGTTACCCCGGTTGCCGCCCATCGCGGCGGCCTGTTCCAGCGCGCCGTTCATCAATGCCCGCATCTTGGCGCGATCCTTGTAGAGTTCCCCGGTGTGCTGGCGCTTGTCCTTGACTTCGGTCGGACGCACGCCGGCACCGAACAGGTCGGCGGCAAATACCGCGTAGCCCATGTCCGCCAGCATGTTGGCGCGCTTGACTTCGTAATCGGTGAGGCCGTCCCAGTCGTGAATCAGCAATACCAGCGGTGCGTTGCCCCCGGGGCTGACGCAGTAACCCTCGTAGTCGGCTCCGTCGACCTGGTAAGTGACCGTTTTGCCGCTGGCCCAGGCGCTGGAAAAGGCTAGCATCAGAATAGTGAATCCGGTCAGTTTCATGAGTATCTCCAATGGTTGCTCGAAAATTAGCAATATACTGGTTGAACTCATCCTCTGGCAATCTGTCCTAGAAGCTATTTTGGAGAGGCTTATGAAAAACTTCTTGCTTGCGGCGCTGCTCACGGCGCTGACGCTTGCCGGGCCATCGGCGCGGGCGGCCACGGCGATCCTGGCCGGCGGTTGTTTCTGGTGCATGGAGGCCGATTTCGAAAAGCTCGAGGGGGTTAGCGACGTGGTGTCGGGTTTTACCGGAGGAACGCATCCCGATCCAAGCTATAACGGCGCCCATACCGGCCATTACGAGGCAGTCAGGATTACCTATGACCCCGAGGTTATCGATTACCAGGGCATCCTCGACCATTTCTGGGTAAACCACGATCCCTTCGACGCGCGCGGACAGTTTTGCGACAAGGGGCACGAATACCTGGCCGCGATCTTCGTCGCCGACGACGAGGAGCGCGCGCTTGCCGAGAAATCGCGGCAAAAGGTAGTCGAAAGGTTTCCGGACATGACCGTGGTGACGCCGATTTTGCCGCGGGCGACCTTTTACCCAATCGAGGGTGACGAGGTGTATCACCAGGACTACTACAAGAAGTCACCGTTGCGCTACAAGTACTACCGCTTTGGCTGTGGCCGCGATAGCCGTCTCGAAGAAATCTGGGGCGACAGGGCGAGCCGCCAATAGTTCGGGCTGCAATTCCGGGAACAGTGAAGCTATTTCAGCGCCAGATTTAGCGTTTGGAAAAGGCGCGGACTGTTCCCGGAATCATTCGAAGTAGATTTGGCTTAGACCTGTCAGTAGGGGTGGTCACGAATGTTCAACCTGAAGAGAATTAGAGACAGGACAAGTTCGCCCCAAAAGAAGATGAGCACGATAGTCATGGCCGTCGGCATATCGAGATCGAGCGCTTGCCAGCAAAATAATAACGGCAGTATCGACTCGGGAAGCTGATCCAGCCCAAGTGCCCTGCTACTCGGCGGAATATTCAGCCGGCGTTTGATAAAACTCGAAACGAGATCACCGCTTAACGATGCAGTGGCAAACAGGGCTCCGGTCTGTATCGAGTAACCGATCAGTACGGCACCGACCGAGGTCACCAGGACCGAGGAAATTATCCCGCGGACGGTTTTGGAGTGCCCAAAAAAGACTCTCCCATCGACAAATTTCTTGCCGCCGTCCAGGGGAAAGGCCAATCTGGAGCCAAGCAATTTTTTTACTATAACGGGAGTACCGTTGGCCAGGAGTAATAAAAACAGGACTTTAATAGTTAACACGGCACCTGGGACCTACCTGGATGGTTTAAATCTTTTCGCTCGCATGCCGCTGAATATAAAGCGGATTATCTACCAGGCGGCATTAACCAAAACCTGTCTTGCGGAATTACTGGTTGACCGTTTGTCGGTAAACAAAGTTCAAAAATACCGTTTATCGGTTAATACCATTGCCTGGCAGCACATTCCGAAAATCTTAACTATAGAATTAAAACTGGCTCTCCCGTCAAGAAAATCTGACGGATAGCGGTTAATAATAATAGCTAAGGTTATATCAAATGAGCAGGACATTGTTAGCGATAGCGACCGCAATTTTCTTCAGCGCACCATCATTGGCGGTGGACAAGTTTCCAGCCCCTGGCGTGTTTCAGCACACCCTGGTTGCCTACCATGAAGATGGATCCGGTGGAGTAAAGCCAAATGCCTGGCTGAGTAACGATGGACAGCCGAGAAATGAAAATGTGACTGTTGCAAGGATACTGGTAGACGATTCGCAGGATCGTAGCCAGAATGATC
Source organism: Gammaproteobacteria bacterium (assembly GCA_009937625.1). Classification (GTDB taxonomy): domain Bacteria; phylum Pseudomonadota; class Gammaproteobacteria. Next base: position 3,269 of record JAACFA010000253.1, read on the forward strand.
AGGGAATGGGCGTTGGCCTCGAAGTTGCTCCCCTGTTCGGCACCTACGGTGTTTTTCGCACAAGTAGCAAGAACGACAATTCCACCTACGTCGCCCTCGGTGTTATTCTGGATGAGTACATTGTGGATGAATCCGAGACGTTAGACGACATGAACGATAGTGGATTATCCTATGGTTTTGGCGTCAACAAATCGTCCTACAAACTCGAATACATGATGTACGTGGATGAAGAAGACTTTGCAGTGTCGGCGATAAGCCTGGGCATTGTTTCCGAATTCTAAGATTTCAATATATTTTACGACTCCAACCCGACAAGCGCTTTGCAATAGAAGCCGCAGACCGGCCTGAAGGCGTTTTACCATCTGAATTCAACGCCCCTAGGCACCGGGGTCTTCTTTGGCTCGATTTTCACCGCTAACTATTCGATTTTGAAAATCGGCTTGCTCCATGAGGAGACACTCACTAGGGCTATTCAGGAGGCAGTCTTCGGCCGATTCCGTTGAAAAACTCATTTCGAAAACGGCGTTTGATTAGCACTTTTTAACGAGTCGAGACTCTGCCTCCGGCTTCACCGGATTTTTAATTCGTTATTTGCTTTTGCTTGCCTTCATTTGGTTTATTTTGATCAAATTGGAGCGGTTCC
>JAACFA010000254.1 GCA_009937625.1 Gammaproteobacteria bacterium
TGACCAACTACATGGTCAACGAGGTGCAGGACGTTTACCGCCTGCAGGGCGTGCAGATCAACGATAAGCACATCGAGGTTATCGTGCGCCAGATGCTGCGCAAGGTCACCATACTCGATGGCGGCGACACGCGGCTGCTGCGCGGCGACCAGGTCGACAAGGCGCGCGTGCTCGATACCAACGACAAGGCGATTGCGATAAATAAGAAGCCGGCAACCTACGAACAGGACCTGCTCGGCATCACCAAGGCATCGCTGGTCACCGAGTCGTTCATCTCCGCGGCGTCCTTCCAGGAAACCACGCGCGTACTCACCGAGGCAGCCGTCAAGGGAGCCAAGGACGATCTGCGCGGGCTCAAGGAAAACGTTATCGTGGGTCGACTGATTCCGGCAGGAACCGGGCAGACGTACCACGAGGAGCGTCGCCGCAAGCGACTGCAGCCGGCAATGCCGGTTATGCCGGAAATGGAAGATCTGGAAGACGCTGCCGAAACCGGCACGGAAGAGACCGCGGTATCGGAATAAAGTAGCCCGCATCGCTTGCCAACTTCCTGCTGCTAGGCGACCTCGCGACGAAACTTGGCAATCGATGCGGGCTAGTAGTTGACAGGCGGCGGTTTCGCCCATAAAATTCCGCCTCCCAGAATAGCAGGCTATACGTAATGTATGGCCTGCTGTTCGTTATGAAATCGGAAATAAAATTACTCCCAGGAGAGTAGAATAGATGGCAACAGTTAACCAGCTGGTACGTAAACCGCGCCAGTCCCGGCGCAGCAAGAGCAACGTGCCTGCACTCGAAGCGTCACCGCAAAAGCGTGGGGTTTGCACCCGCGTTTACACCACAACCCCGAAAAAGCCGAATTCGGCTTTGAGAAAGGTTGCGCGTGTGCGTTTGACGACTGGTTACGAGGTGGCTTCCTATATTGGTGGCGAAGGCCACAACCTCCAGGAGCACTCGGTGGTTCTGGTGCGCGGCGGTCGTGTCAAGGACCTGCCGGGCGTGCGCTACCACGTGGTGCGCGGCAGTCTCGATACCCAGGGCGTGCCGGATCGCCGCCAGGGCCGTTCCAAGTATGGCGCCAAGCGCCCCAAGTCATAAGTCAAAGGTAGCCAGATGCCAAGACGTAGAGAAGTCCCGAAACGCGTAATCCTGCCGGATCCAAAGTTTCATGATCTGCAGATCGCCAAATTTATCAACATGATCATGCGCAGTGGTAAAAAATCCACCGCGGAAAAGATCATGTATTTCGCGCTCGACAACGTTGCCGAGAAAAGCAGCCTGGATTCGGTCGAGTTGATGGAAAAGGCGCTCGAGAACGTGCGCCCGATGGTAGAGGTCAAGTCACGCCGTGTCGGCGGCGCAACCTACCAGGTGCCGGTCGAAGTGCGCGCCTCGCGCCGTAACACGCTGGCGATGCGCTGGCTGATCGAGGCCGCGCAGAAGCGCGGTGAAAAGACGATGGCACAAAAGCTCGCAGGCGAATTGCTCGACGCCTCGGAAAACAAGGGTACGGCTGTCAAGAAGCGTGAAGACACGCACCGCATGGCTGAAGCGAACAAGGCATTTGCTCACTTCCGCTGGTAATTACTGACATCTGACCCAAAGGATATAACGGTGGCTCGCACGACACCGATAACGCGGTATCGAAACATAGGCATCATGGCCCATATCGATGCCGGCAAGACCACCACGACGGAACGGATCCTGTTCTATACCGGTGTCTCGCACAAGATCGGAGAAGTGCATGACGGCGCTGCCGTGATGGACTGGATGGAGCAGGAGCAGGAGCGAGGTATTACCATTACCTCGGCCGCAACTACCTGTTTCTGGAGCGGCATGGGCGAGCAGTTCGATGAGCATCGCATCAATATCATCGACACGCCGGGACATGTTGATTTCACCATCGAGGTGGAGCGCTCGTTGCGCGTACTCGATGGGGCCTGCGCGGTGTTTTGCGCGGTGGGCGGTGTCGAGCCGCAGTCGGAAACGGTCTGGCGCCAGGCCAACAAGTACCACGTGCCGCGCATGGCTTTCGTCAACAAGATGGATCGCCAGGGCGCGGACTTTTTGCGGGTAGTGGACCAGATTCACGACCGCCTGGGCAGCAACCCGGTTCCGATCCAACTGAATATCGGCGCCGAGGAAAACTTCCGCGGCGTGGTCGACCTGGTCAAGATGAAGGCCATCATCTGGGACGAGTCCAACATGGGCGTGACATACGAGGAACTCGATGTTCCCGGGGAGATGCTGGCCGATTGCGAGAAATTTCGCGAAAAGCTGGTTGAAGCCGCGGCCGAAGCCAACGACGAATTGATGGAAAAGTACCTCGATGAGGGTGACCTCAGCGAGGAGCAAATCTACCAGGGTTTGCGAATCAGAACCCTGCGTGGCGAGATAGTACCGACCCTGTGCGGTAGTGCCTTCAAGAACAAGGGCGTGCAGGCGATGCTGGATGCGGTGGTTCGTTACATGCCGTCACCGCTGGACGTGCCGCCGATCAAGGGCGTCAACAGCGAAGGCGAGTTCGAGGGCGAGCGCCCCGCGGACGACAAGGCGCCGTTTGCGGCGCTTGCGTTCAAGATCGCGACCGACCCCTACGTCGGTAACCTGACGTTCTTCCGGGTTTACTCGGGGGTATTGAATGCCGGGGACGCGGTGTACAACTCGGTGCGCGACAAGAAGGAGCGTATCGGGCGAGTGCTGCAGATGCATGCTAACTCGCGCGAGGAATTGAAAGAGGTGCGCGCCGGCGATATCGCCGCGGCGGTAGGCCTCAAGGATGTCGGCACTGGCGATACGCTATGCGATATCAGTGACAGGATCATGCTGGAGCGCATGGAATTTCCGGATCCGGTGATATCGGTGGCGGTCGAGCCCAGAACCATATCGGACCAGGAAAAGATGGGCGTCGCGCTCGGCAAGCTGGCCAAGGAAGACCCGTCGTTCCGGGTGCGGACCGATGAAGAATCGGGGCAGACGATTATTTCGGGTATGGGAGAATTACACCTCGATATAATCGTCGACCGCATGAAACGAGAATTCGGTGTGGAAGCCAATATCGGCAAGCCACAGGTTGCGTTCCGGGAGACCATACGCAACACGGTCGAGCAGGAAGGAAAGTTCGTGCGCCAGACCGGTGGACGCGGCATGTACGGTCACGTCTGGTTGAAGCTCGAGCCGCTGCCTGGTGGTTCGGGTTACGAGTTTGAAAACGCCATTGTCGGCGGTGTGGTGCCACGCGAGTATATCGCCGCGGTCGACAAGGGTGTGCAGGAGCAGATGGAAAACGGCGTGCTCGCCGGGTTTCCGCTGGTCGATGTCAGGGTAACGCTGTACGACGGTTCTTATCATGATGTCGACTCGAATGAAATGGCGTTCAAGCTGGCGGGTTCGCTGGCGATGCGCGAAGGCGCCCAGGCGGCCGACGCGGTGTTACTGGAACCGATTATGAAGGTCGAAGTCGTTACTCCCGAGGATTATATGGGTGACGTCATGGGCGACCTGAATCGCCGCCGCGGAATCGTGGCAGGGATGGAGGAATCGGTGTCGGGCAAGATTATTCGAGCCTCGGTGCCGTTGGCCGAGATGTTCGGTTATGCCACCGATCTGCGTTCGGCAACACAGGGTCGCGCGACATACTCGATGGAGTTCGAGAAGTATGACGAAGCGCCGAAGAGTGTGGCCGACTCGGTCATAAAGGGTGGCTAGGATAGGGTGACAGTTACCTTAATTCGCTTCTCGCGAATTAAGGTAACTGTCACCGAATTGACAGAATTTGAATTTTTTTGATAGAGGATAAATATCGTGTCAAAAGAAAAATTTGAGAGAACCAAACCCCACGTTAACGTGGGCACCATCGGTCACGTGGATCACGGCAAGACGACATTGACCGCGGCGCTGACCA
>JAACFA010000054.1 GCA_009937625.1 Gammaproteobacteria bacterium
ATTACGATGACAAAGGGCAGGTGGGAACACCTCGAACACGGCGCCGATATCGGCATCAGGGGCTTCGGTAGCAGTCTGGCGGAAGCCTTCGCGCAGGCCGCGCTCGCCGTGTCCAGTGTCGTGACCGAGCTCGATAGAATCGATCCCGTGGAGGCCGTCACGGTCGAATGCGAAGCCCCGGAGTCCGATTTGTTGCTGGTCGACTGGATCAACGAAATTGTCTACCAGATGGCGACGCGCAATATGCTGTTCAGCCGTTTCGAGGTGGAGATGCTCGACCATCAGCTGCGGGCCCGGCTTTACGGCGAAGCGACGAACCCGGGCAAGCACCAGCCGGCGGTTGAAATCAAGGGTGCCACTTTTACTGAGCTCGAGGTGCGGCAGACCGCCAACGGCGAGTGGCTCGCGCAATGCGTTATCGACGTCTAGGCCGGCCGGAGATCAAAGCATGAAACTCAGCCTGTTTACCCAACGTGACGCAAACACCTGGGAAATCCCGGCACAGGGCAGGATGCGGGTGCCCGCGATCATTTACGCCGATCGTGCGCTGATCGAAGCCATGGACGACAAGGTTTACCAGCAGGTGACTAACGTGGCGACCCTGCCGGGCATCGTCGATCATGCCTATGCGATGCCGGACGCGCACTGGGGTTACGGTTTCCCGATCGGCGGCGTGGCGGCCTTCGATGCCGAGCAGGGCGGGGTCGTCTCTGCCGGCGGCGTCGGTTTCGATATCTCCTGCGGCGTGCGCTGCCTGCACACCGGGCTGGGCGCGGATGACATCGCGCTCGCCCGGGAGCCGCTCGCCGATGAACTGTTCCGCCGGGTGCCCGCCGGGCTGGGCAGTACCGGGCATATCCACCTCGGGCCGCGGGAAATGGACGACATGCTCAGGGGTGGCGCGCAATGGGCGGTAAGGCAGGGTTACGGTACGCCGCAGGATCTCGCACGCATCGAAGAGCGGGGCTGTATGCCGGACGCCGACCCCGGCCAGGTGTCGGAAAAGGCCAGGCATCGGCAGCGCAACGAGATGGGCACGCTGGGGTCGGGCAACCATTACCTCGAAGTGCAGTATGTAGACCGGGTCTACGAGGCGCCAATAGCGGCGGCGTTCAACCTGAGCGAAGGCGACGTAGTGGTGAGTATTCACTGCGGTTCGCGCGGTCTGGGTCATCAGATCGGTACCGAGTTCCTGCGCCTGATGGCGACCAGCGCCGCCAGTCACGGTTTTGCGTTACCCGATCGCGAGTTGGCCTGTGCACCAATCAACTCTGAAATTGGTCAATCTTACCTGGGCGCCATGCGCTCAGCGGTCAATTGTGCGCTCGCCAACCGTCAGATCATTACGCATCTTACGCGGCAGGCCTTCGACGCAGTATTCCCGGGCAGCGAGCTGCCTTTGCTATACGACGTTTCGCATAATACCTGTAAGCCTGAACGCCACGCGAGCAATGGCGAAGTGCGCCTGTTATACGTGCACCGGAAAGGCGCCACGCGTGCTTTCGGCCCGGGCCATGCCGAGCTGCCGGCCGCGCTGCGCGATGCCGGCCAGCCGGTGTTGATCGGCGGCTCCATGGGGACCTGTTCCTATGTTCTGGCGGGCACCGCGCAGAGCGAGCAGCGCGCCTTCAGTTCCGCCTGTCACGGCGCCGGCCGCGCCATGAGCCGGCGCCAGGCGAAGCGGCAGTGGCGCGGACGGCAGATTATCGACGAGCTGAAACGCCAGGGTATTTTGATTCGCAGCCCGTCGTTGCGCGGCGTGGCCGAGGAAGCGCCGTTGGCTTACAAGGACGTCGCCGCGGTGGTCGACGCGGCAGACCATGCGGGGCTGGCGCGCAAGGTCGTGCGCCTGAGGCCGCTGGTGTGCGTGAAAGGTTAAACGATTGCCTGAGACGGGGGCGGTTTATCGTTCGATAGGATGATGCTTGCCGACGATATGCACCGTGCTGGCCTGGGGGCCTTCATCTCCGGCCTCCTCCGAAAACCATACCTGGTCGCCTTCCTCGAGCATGTCGAAGTCTCCGTCGACGACGCTGTTGCGATGAAAGTAGATCTCCCTGCCGTCCGAGCTCATGATGCGGCCGAAATCCTGCGACGGTATGACTTCGCTGATGCTGCCATGGGGCGGCACGTCGTGGGCCTTGATATCGCCGCGCTGCTTGCGCGCGTAATCCTGTAATTTGCGTCGCGCGGCCTTGAAAGCATCGCGCACCGCCACGTAAGGATCTTCGTGCGCATGGTTGTCTTTCGGATCGCGCTTGATGACCAGCTCTCCGCGGGGCACCGTCAGGTCGATACGGACATGGTACAGGTAACCCTTGTGATGATGGCCGTGCGGCGCCTCGACCACGACACGGCATGCCATGACCTTTTCGTAAAACTGATCCAGCTTTTCGGCTTTTTCCCGGATAACCGCCTCGAGTGCCTCGGAGCGGGGAATATCGCGGAAAGTAATTTGTAGTGGTTGTTCCATAAAATTAGGTTTGATATCGAATGGGTTAATATTGTTGACGGTTCACGCCCGAATTCATTAAAAGATGAACGAACAGGCGACCATATTGCCTAAGAATTATCCGCTGAATCCTGGTTCTGCAACCTGATACAGATCAACGAATCGGGGTTACAGCCAGCGACCAAGGCCGGCTGACGGGTCTCACCCCAATTCAGTGCGCTACAAACACCTGCGTGTTTCCCTGGTCGTCGAAGTTGATGACGTCGTAGGATTGCATGGTATCGCCGCTTTCCATGCCGGGGGTGCCGATCGGCATTCCGGGAACCGCAATACCAGTTATGTCCGGCCGGAACAATAACAGGCGTTTGATATCCCGGTGCGTGATATGACCTTCCACGACGTAGCCGTCGATAACCGCGGTATGGCAGGCGGCCAGTTTTTCCGGAACGCCGAGACGCTGCTTGACCGCGAGCACGTCGCGCGTGTGCTCGATCGTGACGTTGTAGTCGTTATCCTGCAGATACTTTACCCACTTGGTGCAACAGCCACACTCGGGATTCTTGTACACCACGATATCCTTTAGCGTGGCGTCGCTGGCGAAGGCCGTTGCCACGGCCAGGATGCTTAGAACTGCTGACAGTAAAGTCGATTTCACCGCGATGCTCCGGTCGGTAGAAAACTCTACAGGTAACTATAGAATGTCCCCTTTATTAATCCAGTCCGGGCATCCGCGCCGGTCGAGCGCGGCCGATGCCGAGTGCCTGGGCAGAGCATTCGGCTTACAGTTCGGGTGTGCTGGTTAGAAAATCGCTTAATCGCCCCCAGATAGTGTTTTTAGATCCATTTGAACTGGCTCGCCCAACAGGAGAAAAGCGTGACTGAATTCTTTTTTGAATATGGCTTGTTTGCCGCCAAGCTGGCCACCTTTGTCATTGCCATACTGGTGGTGATCGTCGCATCGGTCGCCGCTACCCGGCGTGTCAAGAAATCGAGGAAAGGCCATATCGAGACCACCCGGGTCAATGAGGAAATGGACGCCATGCGATTCGCGCTCGATGCCGGGGTGTCGGACCCGGAGGCCTTCAAGCTGCATTTCAAGCGAAAACAGAAGGCGAAGAAACTCGAACGCAAGGCCCGGCGCAAAGCGCTCAAGCGGGCCGCAAAGCGCGGCGAGGTCGATGCGGTAGAGCCGGATGCGAAAGCGCGTGTTTTCGTGCTCGATTTCGACGGTGATCTCCGGGCATCGGCGGTGTCGCGCCTGCGACAGGAAATTACCGCGGTGTTGACGCTGGCGCGTGACGGCGACGAGGTGGTCCTGCGGCTGGAGAGTCGCGGTGGCATGGTGCATGCCTACGGGCTCGCGTCGTCGCAGCTGCAGCGGATCAGGGAGCAGGGAATCGATCTGACCGTGTGTGTCGATAAGTTCGCCGCCAGCGGTGGCTACATGATGGCCTGCGTGGCGAATAAAATCCTGGCGGCGCCGTTTGCCGTCCTCGGCTCGATCGGCGTGGTCGCGCAAATGCCCAATTTCAATCGCCTGCTGAAAAAACACGATATCGATTTCGAGCTGATTACGGCGGGCGAATATAAACGCACCCTGACGCTACTGGGCGAGAACACCGACAAGGGGCGGGAGAAGTTCGTCGAGGAAATCGAGGACGTGCACCTGCTGTTCAAGGAATTTGTCTCGGAGCACCGGCCCAGGCTCGATATCGAACGGGTCGCGACCGGCGAATCATGGTTCGGTCAGCGCGCGCTGGAGCGTTCACTGGTCGACGAGCTGATGACCAGCGACGAGTACATCGCCCGGGCCTGCGAGGCATCGGAGGTGTTCGAGGTCAAGTACGTCGAGAAAAAACCGCTGCCGGAGAGGCTCGGTATCGTGCTGCAGGACTCGATCGACGGTTTACTGTTGCGCTGGTGGGAAAGGGGCACGTTCTCCCGGTTTTTTTCCTGAATGTCGCGCTAAACTACTCGGGGGACAGAACGATATCGAAGCGCCCGAACATGATGGTTTCTCCTTTCACGGTGGACTCCTCCAGGAAAACCGGCGTGCCGTCCTCTTCGAATACTTCCGTATCGTCCTCGAACACGATGTTGGTATCGAAATACTCCCAGCCGTCCTGGTACACCTTGACGTGGACGAACGGAGTGCCGCAAAAATTACTTTCCGGCACTACCGAGCCGAACTGGTAGCGGCCCTTTTCGTCGGTGGTCAGGGTGGTCTGGTACTGGTCGATCCAGTCACCGTCACCGTCCGGCTGCCGAATCTCGATATTGATGCCGGGCAGCGGCGTACCGTCCAGGCTGGTGACACGGCCGCGGATATTCATGCGCTGGCCGGAATCGCCGGGCTGCCACAGATCGACCAGTTTCGATTTTTTGTCTGCGCCGGATGACGGGGATTCGGAATTTGCGGCAACCGTGGCGGAAGCGAAGACCAGGCTGACGACCAGCAGGCCGCTTACGGCCGTCCAAACGGAAAATTTCAATCCTCGTTTTAGCATTTTCAGGTCCTCCCGGGCCGGAGAGCGATCCGAATATACTATTTCGCTCGCAAGGATAAATCAACGGCAGGTCAACACGGGGACGGGAAAACCTGTCCCGGCTTGAATTCGCCGCCGGTAAAACAGGTATACTATTCGCGAAACAACTGTCTGAATCCGGATCTTATGGCAGCCGCAAACAAAGATCTCCCGCAAAAATCGAGCAAAGCCGCGATCGACGCGTTCGTGCAGCAGGTCAGGTCGACGCCGGCGCTCAAATCCGGCCGGCAACGCGGCCGCCTGATGTTTGCGATGGACGCTACCGCCAGTCGAGAGCCCAGCTGGGACCGGGCCTGCCAGATCCAGGGCGAGATGTTTACCGAGACCGCGGCGCTCGGCGGCCTGGATATCCAGTTGTGCTATTACCGCGGTTTCGGCGAATTCGAGGCGAGCCCGTGGCTGTCTTCCGCGGACGCGTTGCTGCAACGCATGACAAGGGTGTCCTGCCGCGGCGGTTATACCCAGATCGAGAAGGTGCTGCGCCAGGCTATCGAGCAAACCAGGGAAAAGAAAGTCCAGGCGCTCGTGTTCGTTGGCGATTGCATGGAGGAGGACGTCGACCGCCTGTGCCATCTGGCGGGCGAGCTGGGGATGCTCGGGGTGCCGGCTTTCCTGTTTCATGAAGGTGAGGACCCTGCCGCGCAGCGGGCCTTCAAGGAGATTGCGCGCCTGACCCGCGGCGCCTACTGTGCCTTCGACGCGACCAGCGCCGGGCAGTTGCGCGACCTGTTGAGCGCGGTTGCGGTCTATGCCGCCGGCGGTCAGCGGGCCTTGCAGGACTTCAGTAAGACTCGCAGCGAGGTTGTGCGGAGACTGACCCGCCAGCTGGGCAAGGATTGATCCATGGCGCGGCTGATACTGTTAATCGGCCTGGCGGCCGCACTGTTCATCATTTTTCGCTGGTTGTCTCGCCAGCCTCCCCGGGTTTACTGGCAGGTGATCGCGGTCCTGCTCGCGGCCGTGTTGCTGACGCTGGTGGTAACGGGGCGGGCGCACTGGCTGACGGCGGTGTTTGCCGCCATGCTGCCGTTCGTTCGTGGCTTGATGACCCTGCTCGGCGGTATTCCGCTGCTCAAACGAGTGCTTGCCGGCATGGATGCGGCTAAATCCAGGGACGCTCCGAGCGGCGGGCAAACTTCCACCGTCCAAAGCAAATATATCCGCATGACGCTGAACCACGATTCGGGCGATGTCAACGGGGAAGTACTTACGGGACGGTTCAAGGGAAGCAAGCTCGATCAACTGGACTTCGACGCGTTGCTGCAATTGCTGCGCGAATGTGAGGATGACGAAGAGTCGGTTGCCCTGCTGCAAACCTACCTGGAGCGCGAGCATGCGGACAGCTGGCAACAGCAGGCTGGTACGCAGGGCCAACAACAGAACTATAGCGCGACCGGCGAGATGTCGCGTGAAGAAGCGTTGCAGGTACTCGGGCTGGGGGCCGACGCCGGCGAGACGGAGATTATCGAGGCGCATCGGCGGCTGATGCAGAAGCTGCATCCGGACCGTGGCGGATCTGCTTATCTCGCGGCGAAGATCAACCTGGCGAAGGATACGTTGCTGGGTGGCTAGAGATACGGGCAGGCCAGGTTTTATTCGAGGCTGTTCTCGATAAAGGTACTCAAGCCATCGACATAGGCCTGGCCCGTCACGAAAAAACCATCGTTGTGCCCGCCGCGAATATCGAGGAATCGTTTGGCGTCGGGCGCCGCGTCGAATACCAGGCGGCCCTCGGCATAGGGAATAATCTCGTCGGTTTTGCTATGCACCACGAGCAATGGGCAGTTGACGTTGCTGACGTACTGACGTGTGTCGTACCTGAAAGTCGAAAGCCATTTTACCGGTAGAAACGGGTACAGCCGCTGTGCCATCGAGGGCACCGAACTGAAACTGGATTCGAGGATCAAAGCGGCTGGCCTGTGACGGCTGGCAAGCCAGGCGGCGATCGATGCTCCGAGCGAGCGGCCAAATACGATAATCCTGTTTGCGTCAATGCCGCGAGTCGCGGTCAGGTAGGACCACGCGGCCGCGGCATCGCGGTAGGTGCCTTTTTCCGTCACCCGTCCCTGGCTTTGGCCGTACCCGCGGTAGTCGATAATGAAAACATCGAGGTTCATCCGGTTGAAGATCGCAATCGAATCCAGGCGGTGCGATATGTTACCGGCGTTGCCGTGGAAAAAAAGCACCGTGCCGCGGGCGTCGTCGCTCGGAATGAACCAGCCGTGCAAACGAACCTTGTCCTGGGTCACCAGTTCGACGTCCTCGAAAGCGAGGCCGATCTGTTGCGGCGTCGCGGAGAGGTTTCTGCCCGCCACGTTTGGGTAATAAATCAGGCTCGACTGAAAAAAATAAATCAAGAACGTCAGGCCGGCATAAAGGCATGCCGCGAGCAACAGAAATTTCCAGACCGTATTCATCCTCTATTTACCCTGGTTCCGGGCACGGGGGACAGTATACCTGTTTATCCTGCAGTGATTGACGGTCACAGGGTTAGCGAAAACTTACATATTTCCAACCGGATGTCGTAAACCAACTAAAATAGAGACATTACTGACGGCATCGGGGAGCTCATGCCCAGGCAATTTTCCATTGCAGTTCTGATAGCGCTGAACGCGCTGCCGCTTTACGGGGTCGTCGCCTGGGGCTGGCAGAGCTTCGACCTGATATTCCTGTACTGGCTGGAGAATCTGATTATCGGGGCGTTCACCCTGCTGCGAATGCTGGTTCGCCCCTACGGTCACGGCGTCGAACTGGTTTTACCGCTTTTTTTCGCCCCGTTTTTTACACTGCATTACGGCATGTTCTGTCTCGGTCACGGCAGCTTCGTGTTTTCACTGTTTGGCGATGGGCGCTTCGATTCGCATGGGTTTTTCGACGCGCTCTACAATATCTGGCCGGTTTTGCAGCAGAACCACCTGCTGTGGGCGGCGATCTGCCTGCTGTTGCTGCAGCTTTTCGACTGGATACGCGATTCCCGGCAGCACGGCTTCGGTTTCGATAACGTCAAGACGTTAATGGTGGCGCCCTATCGACGCATCGTGATTTTGCATATCACGATCCTGGCTTCCGGTTTTGCACTCGCTGCCCTCGAGGAACCGGTCTTGGGATTACTGATCCTGGTGATCTTAAAAACCGGGTTCGACCTGTATCACTGGAACAAGGACGAGCAGCGCGACCCGGGCGATATGCCGGGTGCACTGGAACTGTCGGCGGAGAAGCTCGAGCAGATGCACGCGCAGTTTGCCGAGCCGGAAATCGAGGTCAACGGCAAGAAGGTTCGGTTCGAGAATTTCCAGGCGCTCAAATACTCCAGTCATTTCAGAATGCTGTCCGGTATCATGCGGATGATCGGGAGGTCGAGCGAGTACCGGCTCATCGAGCAGTTTATCGATATGAAAATTGCCGAGGAAAATGGCGAACGGCCATTCGGAGAATCCGCGGGCGGTGCGCCCGTCGGCGATTTGGGCAGGTAAATCGCAGCAATGAAAATGAGTATACTGTCCCCCTGATTTACCAGGGAGAATGTATATGGCCACCGTTGCACTCATCGAGTACGAAGACGCAAGCCCCGAGGTTCGCGCTGTCTATGACGATATCCGGGAAGTCAGGCAGACCGACTTTATCAATAATTTCTGGAAGGGTCTCGCGAACAACCCGGCGCAACTGCGCCGCACCTGGGAACAGATCAAGGCGGTGATGGCACCCGGTGCGATCGACGCCATGACCAAGGAGATGATTTACGTGGCGGTCTCGGTCGCCAATGCCTGCGAGTACTGCATCCATTCGCATACCGCCGCCGCGCGCGCCAAGGGCATGACCGACGAGCAGTACAATGAATTGCTCGCCATCATCGGCCTGGCCCATCAGACCAATGGCCTGGTCAGCGCACTACAGCTCGAGGTCGACGACGCCTTCAAGGCCTGAGGTTTTTCCGGGTTCTCGATGTCATCCCCGCCTGGGCGGGGGATGACGATGCGGTAAGAAAACCATGGTGTGACCCGCAATCCGCGCGTTAAAATTGCGCCGCGCGGTTGCAAAAAAAATTACGGGAATTGGCGAACAGCATGAAGATCAGCTTCAAGAATGGATTTGGAATGGTTATCGCGCTGGCGGTGGCTATCGTCGTCGCCGTCACACTGGTCAAGTCCAAAACCCCGCTCGAACATGTCGCGGTCGAGATGCCGAGCCGCTCGGTCGAGGTTGTTTCCGCCGGGGAAATTCCGTTTCGTTCACGGGTCACGGCCTATGGCAATGTCGAGCCCGCCATTACGCTCCACAGCATGGCCGAGCTAAGCGGCAAGATCAGCTACGTGCATCCCAACCTGAAATCGGGTGAAACCATCCCGGCTGGTACGCTGGTGGTGCGCATCGAAGCCGAAGACTACGCCCTGTCGCTGAAGCAAACCGAGGAAGATCTGAAGGCGAGCCAGTCGTCGCTCAATGAACTCGATACAGAGGAAAAGTCGGCCCGGCGCTCGCTCGAGCTGGCGCAGAAGAATCTCGAGGTAGGCGAAGCCGAGCTGGCTCGCGTGCGCGATGTCTATCAAAAGCAGCTGGTTGCCAAATCGGCGCTCGACGCCGAAGAGCAGAAGACCATCCAGCTGCGTCAGCAGGTTGAGGATTTGCAGGGCAGGATCGACGGTTACGCCAGCCGGCGGCAATCCATCGAGGCGCAAATCGCCCGTGCCGAGCAGGAAGTGCAAAATCGCAGGACCATACTCGGTCGCACTGAAATCACGCTGCCTTTCGATGCGCGAATCGGTGCCGTCAGCGTCGACCAGAACGAGTTCGTATCCGTCGGCTCGCTGCTCTTCGAAGCCATTGATCTAAAAGGCGTCGAGATCAGCGCACAGCTGTCGATAGGTTCGATGCGCAAGCTGATTAGCCATCTCGAGAATCGCACCATGATAACGCGGCAGTTTATCCAGACCGGCGGCCGCATCAACGAGAGTCTTGGCCTCGACGCGAGCGTCAGGCTGGTCAACGACATGCCGGAGGCGGTCTGGGAGGCGCGCGTGCTGCGTATCAGCGAATCGATCGATCCGACCCGTCAGACGCTTGGCATCGTGGTCGGTGTCGATAATCCCTACGAGAAAATTATCCCTGGCCGCAGGCCGCCGCTACTCAAGGGCATGTATACCGCGGTCGACCTCTATGCTCCCGAGCGGCCGGCGATGGTTATTCCCCGTAGGGCCGTGCACGAGGGACGGGTGTATATCGCGGACGCCGACGACAGGCTCGAGATCCGGCCGGTCGAAATCCAGCAGGTGCAGGGCGACCTGGTGATTGTCGGCGGGGGCCTCGCTGCGGGGGAGCGAGTCATCATCACCGACCTGATTCCGGTGATCGCGGGGATGCCGCTACAGGTGAATCCGGCTGACGCAGTCGAGGATTACCTGCGTCGGCGCGCCCTTGGTTTAGACCAATGATACGCTATTTCGCGTCGCACCCGACGGTTGCCAACATCCTGATGTTTATTATCGTGGTGCTTGGCATTACGGCGCTGCCCGGTCTGAACAAGGAAACGTTTCCCGAGATCGACCTTTACAAGGTGCAGGTCACGGTAAGCTACCCCGGGGCGAGCGCCTCCGAGGTCGAGGAAGGCATCTGTAACCGGCTCGAAGACGCCACCGACGGCATTAGTTTTCTCGAGGAACGCAGCTGCGAGGCGCGCGACAACGTCGGCATCATGGTGCTCGAGATGCAGGAAGTCGGTAACCTGCAGCAGTTCCTCGACGACGTCAATTCCGCGGTCGATAGCATTACCGACTTCCCGGACGATGCGGAAGAGCCGCTGATCGACGAGCTGGGCCGCACCTCGGCGGTGGTCAGCGTCGCGATTAGCGCCGAGATGTCGCCGTCGGAGCTGAAGGCGCTGGCCGAATATTATCGCGATCGTCTGCTGGCCCTGCCCGAGGTGCCCATGGTCGATGTTAGTGGGTTTTCGACGCATGAATTGAGCGTGCGCGTCAAGGCCGAAACCTTGCGTCGCTATCGGCTCAGTGTGCAGGACATCGCCAGCCTGATTCAGCAGCAGGCGGTGGATCTGCCTGCCGGTATTCTCGAGGCCGACCTGCGTTCCTACCAGATCCGGGTCGAGAACGAGCGCCGCAGCGTCGACGAACTCGCCGATCTGGTAGTGCTCAACGACGCCAAGGGCGGGCGCCTGCGGCTCGGCGATATCGCCACCATCGTCGATGAATTTACCGACGAAGAGGTACGCGTCGAGCTCGACGGCCGGCCGGCGGCATTGCTGCAGGTCAAGAAAAACACCGGTGACGATACCTTGACCGTCTACAACGCGGTACAGGATTTCGTCGATACTGAAAACGCCAGACTGCCGCCATCGACGCGACTGGTAATCACCCAGGATACGGCATCCATCGTCAGTGATCGATTGCAGCTCCTGACCCGTAATGGCCTGCAGGGTTTGTTGCTGGCAACGCTGTCGCTTTTCTTGTTCTTCAGCTGGCGTTATACCTTCTGGGTTGCGCTCGGCTTGCCGATATCGTTCATCGGCGGGCTGATGCTGATGAACCTGTTCGGCATTACCATCAACATGATTTCAATGGTCGCGTTGCTGATGGCTATCGGCATCCTGATGGACGACGCCATCGTGATCTCCGAGAGTATCGAAAACGAGCATCGCTCCGGCAAGCCGCCGCTGCGGGCGGCGGTGGATGGCATCGAGAAGGTTAGTCGCGGGGTACTGTCGTCATTTGCGACCTCGGCCTTGTTGTTCGGTAGCCTGCTGTTGCTGAAAGGCCACATGGGGCAGGTCCTGGGCGTGTTGCCGGTGGTGCTGCTGTCGGTGCTGACCATCAGCCTGGTGGAAGCCTTCCTGATTCTGCCGCATCACCTGGTGCACTCGCTGCAGCGTCATGCCGCGGAGCAAAGGCCGAACTGGCGTCATCGTTTCGAGCAGAAATTCGAGGCGCTGCGTGCCGGGGTAGGTGACGTTGCCGATCTGGCGATCCGCTATCGTTACCTGACACTAGGCACCGCTATCGGCCTGTTCGTCATTACCGTCAGCCTGTTTCCTGCAGGGCTGATCAAGTTCAAGGCCTTTCCCGATCTGGAGGGCAACGTGCTCGAGGCGCGTATCATCATGCCGCAGGGCACGCCTTTCGATCGCACTGAAGCGGTGGTGTCCCGCCTGATCGCCAGCCTGCGCGAGGCCGAGCGACAGTTGTCGCCGGAAGACGAGGGCGAACTGATCCGGCATGTCCAGGTTTTCTACAGTCACAATGCGGACGCTGGGGAAGTAGGGGCGCATCTCGCCACCATCAGCCTGGACTTGCTCGACTCGGAGCGGCGCAAAACTTCGCTGAACGAGCTGCGCCGACTCTGGCTCGAAACCACCGGGTCGATTGCCGATGCGGTCTCGGTGCAATTCAAGGAGCCGGTGCTGGGCCCGGCCGGGCAGGCGATCGCGATCCGTCTGCAGCATGACGACCTGCAGCAGTTATCGAATGCATCCTGGGAATTGCAGACCTGGCTCAATGGCTACCCCGGCGTTTCCAACGTCATGGATGACCTGCGACTGGGCAAGCCGCAGTTCACCGTCAGCCTGCTGCCTGGGTCCCTGGTCTCGGGCCTCAATGCGCAACAACTGGCGCAGCAGCTGCGCGCCGCCTACCAGGGGATCAAGGTCGACGAGGTATACCGTGGCCGCGAGGCTTACGAAATCAACGTCAGGCTCGATACCGATCGTGACCGGGCACTGAGCGATTTCGAGCAGCTTAGCCTGTTCAATAACCAGGGGGTCGATATCCCGCTCAGCGCGATTGCCAGCGTTACCGAAAAGCGCGAATTTTCTCGCATTTTACGCATCAACCATCAGCGCACCGTCACCATTTCGGGCGATATCGATCCCGATATAGCCAACACCAACGAAGTTATCGGCGATACCCGAGAGCGTTTTTTATACGATCTGCAGCAGCGTTATCCCGGCATGTTCATCAGCCTCGAAGGCGAAGTAAAAAACAGCCGGGAAACCAACCAGTCGATATTGACCGGTTTTGCGCTCGGTGTTTTCGGCGTTTATTTCCTGCTGGCCTTCCAGTTTCGTAACTATCGTGAACCGCTGGTGGTGTTGATGAATATTCCGCTGGCGTTGATTGGCGTGGTCTGGGGGCACAAACTGATGGGCCTCGATATCACCATGCCGAGCATGATCGGTTTCGTCTCGCTGGCCGGCATCGTCGTCAACGATTCGATCCTGCTGGTCGAATTCGTCAAGCGCCGCAGTCTCGAGGGCATGGTGTTGCACGACGCGGCGGGGCAGGCGGTGCGCGATCGTTTTCGTGCGATCTTTCTGACCTCGGTCACCACCATTGCCGGCATGTTGCCGCTGTTGTCGGAGACCAGCCTGCAGGCACAGGTCTTGATACCGTTGGTAGCGAGCGTCGTATTCGGTATGATCTCATCGACTTTTCTACTACTGCTGGTGTTGCCGGCCGCATACGCCATCATGGAAGATCTCGGCATCCGCGAGGTCGAAGAGGAAGAACTGGCGTTTATCGAACGCTCGGAAGCCTGACGGCCACCACCGACTCCTGCCGGCAGTTACGCTTTCGGTGCCGAGTGGATAGCCTGAGCGAACTGTTCGAACGGCTGCGGCCTAGAGAAGAAATATCCCTGGAAGTAATCACACTGGCGCGACCTGAGATACTCGATCTCGGTTTGAGACTCGATACCCTCGGCGACGATCCGTAATTCGAGCTGCTGCGCCATCGCGATGATCGTGTCGACGATAACCGCATTGTCCGATGCGGACGAGATGTTCCTGACAAACGACTGGTCGATTTTAAGCTCGTCGATCGGCAAACGGTGCAGGTAGTTAAGCGAAGAATAACCGGTGCCGAAGTCGTCGACGGAAAAGCGGATCCCGAGTTCCCTGATTTGATTCATGGTGACGATGGTATGCTCGATGTTCGCCATCGCCAGGCTCTCGGTAATTTCGAACTTGAGCCGGTTGGGGTCGGCGCCAGTCTCGAGTAACACCTGCTTCAGCTGATCGACGAAACCCGGGTCGCTAAACTGTCGCGGGCTGACGTTTACCGCCAGCACCAGTTCCGTTTTCAGCGAGGATAGGTGTTCGCAGGCGGAGCGCAAGATCCAGTCCCCGATCGGTACGATCAGACCGGTATGTTCGGCGATATCGATAAACAGGCCCGGGGCAACAACGCCCTGGTCGGGATGATTCCAGCGCAGCAGGGTCTCGGCTCCGACCAGGCTGTTTGCGGTATCGTATTGTGCTTGAAAGTAAAGCTCGAATTCGTTATCGGTCAGCGCCTGGCGTAATCCCTTCTCGATGATTCGATGCTGATTAACCGCCTCCTGCATCTCCTCCGAGAACAGGCGTACGCTGTCGCGCCCTTCGTTCTTGGCCCGGTACATCGCGACATCGGCCTGCTGCAGCAGGTCCTCGGCCGTAACCCCGGTCGGAAACAACGAGATACCGATGCTGATTGTCAGGTGGATTTCGTGGTGCTGGATTACAAAGGGGGTCACGAACAGACCGCGGATATCTTCCGCGATCTTCGAGGCATGGCTTCCGGCCCCATCCTCGTTGTCACCGACCTCTGGCAGCAGCGCGATGAATTCGTCGCCGCCGAGTCTTGCCAGGGTATCCTCCTCGCGCAGGCGCCCGGCAATTTTTTGCGCCACCTGAACCAGCAGTTCGTCGCCGACCGCGTGCCCGAGCGAGTCGTTAACCGACTTGAATCGATCCAGGTCGATAAA
>JAACFA010000255.1 GCA_009937625.1 Gammaproteobacteria bacterium
ACGTCATCACGCGGGCGCACGTCACCCGCATTCTGTTCGACCATAACAGCGCCACGGGCGTCGAGTTCCTGCAGGGTGGACAGCGCCGCCGGGTCAAGGCGCGGCGCGAAGTGATCGTCAGCGCCGGTTCGATCAATTCTCCCCAGGTGCTGCAGCTATCCGGCATCGGCGATGCCGCACTGCTGAAAAACCTGGGCATCGATCCGCTGGTGGAGCTGCCCGCAGTCGGCCGAAACCTGCAGGATCATCTCGACTGCTGTTACTACTATCGCTCGCGCCTGCCGACCCTTAACAACCAGCTAGCCCCCTGGTGGGGACGAATGCTGGCGGGGATGCAGTACCTGTTGTTCAGAAACGGCATGCTGTCGCTCAGCATCAACCAGGCGGGCGGTTTCATCAAGAGCCATCCGTCGCGGCCGCGGCCCAACATTCAGACCTATTTCAACCCGATGTCCTATACCACCGCACCGCCGGGTGAACGCCCCCTGATGCGACCCGACCCCTACCCCGGGTTCGTCAATTCGATCGGCCAGATTCGCCCCCTTAGCCGCGGCCATTTACGAATCGATTCCGCCGATCCGCTGGCGGCGGTCAAGATTTATCCCAACTACCTGTCGCACGAAGAAGACGTGGCGCAGATGCTGGAAGGCGTGCGCCTGCTGCGCAAGCTGGCGAGCTGCCCGTCGCTGGCCGAGATCATCGAGGAAGAGATTACGCCCGGTGCCGCGGTGCAAAGCGACGACGAGCTGATCGCCGATATTCGCGCGCGCAGCTCGACCGTGTTTCACCCGACCTCGACCTGCATGATGGGCCCCGATCGCAACAGCGCCGTGGTCGACAGCCGGTGCCGGGTTTACGGCACACAGCGGCTGCGGGTGGTCGACGCCTCGATCTTTCCGAGCGTCATCTCGGGCAATACCAACGCCCCGGTTATCATGGTCGCCGAGAAGGCCGCCGATATGATCATCGGCCAACAGGAGCACTAAGGTTTCCAGCAACCCGATTAGCGTGGTCAGACCCGTCGATAGCCCCTTCGTCGGTCTCGGCGTGCGCGACAAGACATGATCAAGGCGCAGCATCTGCGCGCCTACGCGCTGCTCATCGTCACGACCTTGTGCTGGGGGTTGAACGCGATTATAAGCCGCCTCGCGGTGGGCGAGATCTCGCCGATGCAGCTGGTGACATTTCGCTGGCTCGGCGTGGTCCTGCTGCTACTGGTATTCGCACGCCGGCAAATCATCATCGACTGGCCGGTGCTGCGCCGGCACCTGCCGTTCCTGTTTCTGATGGGTAGCTGCGGGTTTACCGCCTTCAACGCGCTGTTTTACGTCGCGGGCCATTATACCGGTGCCATCAATATCGGTATCCTGCAGGGCTCGATCCCGATTTTCGTGCTGCTGGGCAGCCTGCTGATATTGCGTCATCCGATCAGCGTAATCCAGGGCGTCGGGGTAATCGTCACGCTGCTCGGCGTCGTCATCGTGGCCTCGCGCGGCAACCCGGGTGAACTCGCGGCGCTGGCGGTGAACCGCGGTGACCTGTTGATGCTGATCGCCTGTTTCTTCTACGCCGCCTACTCGATCGGCCTGACCCGTCGCCCCAACGTCAGCGCGCTGGCGCTGTTCGCCATCATGGGCACCGTTGCGTGGCTTGTATCTTTGCCCCTGGTGGCCGTCGAGACCTGGCAACAGGGCTGGACTCCGCCCTCGGCCATGGGCTGGTTCCTGGTCATGCTGGTGACCCTGCTGCCGTCCTTCGTCGCGCAGATTTCCTTCATTCACGGCGTCGCGTTGATCGGACCCGGCCGCGCCGGCGTATTCGTCAACCTGGTGCCGGTGTTTGCCTCGATCATGGCGGTGATATTCCTGCAGGAAGTGTTCGAGCTTTACCACGCGCTGGCGCTGGCGCTGGTGCTCGGCGGAATCTGGTTATCGGAGATTGGCAAGACCAGGCATGCCTGACCCGAATGGCGCTGGACCGCGGCGAGTCCCTAGTCGTCGCTGATCTCGATCGTGATCATGCCGAGCGATTCCATCACCTCGAACACCATCTCGTCGGCATGCTGGCAGGCGCTCGCGATCTGCTCGAAAGACAGGTTGCCCTGGTCCCAGTTGTCGATGTCGTCGAGAATATCCTGGGTTTCCTGGTCGTCCAGCGGCGGCACGTACTCGCTGAGCTTGTTGGCGAGATAAACCAGGTGGGTGGCGAAACGATGCGGCCCGTCGTGCACCGTTTCGTGATGATGGGTGGCGCAATCGACCAGCAATTGCGGCAGCCCCCAGTGCTCCATCAGCGCTTCGCCGACAGCTGTATGGGTAACCCCGACCTGCTGCAGCTCTGCGCTCAGGATATCGATCCGTTTCTGGATCATGAATTCCTCGGCCGTCAACATGCGCTCGGGAAACTTTATTATTAACAACAACTTGCCGATGTCGTGCAGCAATCCGGCGGTGAACATGGCCTCGGGCTCCCCGATCTGAGGGGTATGCCGCGCCAGTTGCCGCGCGATGATCGCGGTCTTGATACTGTGCTGCCAGAAACCCCGCGCAGCACCGAACCGATCAGGATATGCTTGAGCCGTTCCCGGCCCAGCAGCGACACCGCCTGGGCAATCGAGGATACCTGGTTAGGCAGCCCATAGTAGGCGCTATTGACCATCTTCAGCACGCGCGTGGAGATCGCCGGATCGTTTTGCACGGTATCGCCGATTTGCTGCACGCTGCTGTTTTCGTCTTCGAGCTGCTCCGAGACGCGCAGGTAGATTTCGGGCAGGCTGGGCAGGTCCTGGCCTTTGCCAATAAGCTGTTCCAGCGTCACGGGCGGGATAATGTCGAGTTCGGCATTTCGCATAATGCAATTGAGCTTAGCAGAGAAAACAGGGAAAACAGCGTCAGATATCTGACGCTCCGGGAGCGTTGCAGCTGGCCTCGGTATGGTCGATTAATGCTCTTATCGGGTCGCTACTGGCGCTCCAGGGTCGAAAGCTTCCTGTCGCTAACCCAGGGCCGCACGGTGGCGTCGAAATCGAGAAAGTGAGGCGCCGCCAGGTGCGCGTCGAAAGCGGCCTTGTCGGTGTATACCTCGTACAGTAATACGTAGTTTTCACGCTCGGGATCGAAGCAGACATCGAAAACGTGACAATCGGTTTCCAGCTGAAGCGAGTCGCTAGCCTGCTGGATGACACGCCGTTTAAACGCCGCGGCGTGCTCGGAATCGATCGTAAATTCGACGACGACGACATACATGGCTTACCTCCGCCGGCTGAGCACCAAGTGGGCGAATCCTGCCCCGTTTCGATCTCCGCGCCGATCTGGCAGCCTTGTGGTCATAACAGGTCCGCCAACGCATTGGTTATCGCGCGGGTACCCATGTCCCCGCCGAACTCGACCGGCCGCAACCGCTGCTCGACGAAACCGCGGTATACCGCATCCTCGATCAGGCTCGCGGCAGCGGCCAGCGTGGCGTCGTCAGCCTTGTCAGCCAGATAATCGAGCATCAGCGCGCCGCTCAGGACCGCCGCCAGCGGGTTGGCCTTATCTTCGCCCATGATATCGGGCGCACTGCCGTGGGCGGGCTGAAACAGCCCCGTCTCGTCGCCGATCTCGGCGCAGGCGGCCATGCCCATGCCACCTACAAGCCCGCCGGCCAGGTCCGACAGGATATCGCCGAACATGTTTTCGGTGACCAGAACGTCGAAATCCCAGGGTCGGCGGATAAAATCCAGCGCCTGCGCGTCGACATAGTTGTAACCGGTCTGAATATCGGGGTAATCGGGCGCAATTTCATCGTAGATCTGACGAAAAAAGGCCATCGAGGTGAACACGTTGGCCTTGTCGACGCAGGTCAACATGCCCCTGCTGCCGCGCCGCTTGCGCTTGCGCGCCAGCTCGAAGCCGAAGCGATGCAGCTTCTCGGTTGTGCCACGCGTGATTCTGAGCACATCGCGTACCTCACGGTCATCGATCACCTGGCTGCGACCGTGCACCGCGGCCGAATAGAACAGCCCCTCGGTGGACTCGCGCAGGATCACCAGGTCGATATCGCGCGCCCGCGGATCGGCCAGCCGCTGCGGTCCATTCGGATAAGCCCTGACGGGACGCACGCCGGCATAGAGCTGGTAGCGGTCGCGCAGCCGCAAGTGCGGCGAGATTTCGGTGCCGTCCGCGTGCCGGACTTCCGGCAAACCGATGGCGCCCAGGTAAATCGCGTCGGCTTGGCCGGCCGCTGCCTCGCCCCCGGGCTCGATATCCTGCCCGGTCTGACGAAAGTAGCCGGCACCGGCATGAATTTCGTGATAGTGGAGACGAACAGCTGACTTCTTTTTCAGAGCAGCATCCACAATCGAGATAGCGGCTTCGGTCACATCGATACCGATTCCGTCTCCCTTGATTAATGCTACCTGTAATTGCCGATTTGCCATGTTTAATTTGTGATCGAAATGTCAGTGTTACTGATTATGATTTTCGAGGGCCCAGGGCCGAAAATATGCCTTGGCTTGATAATAAACTACTTTAATTAAACTATATATATTATTGTTTTTAATATATTTATATGCTGAACTTAAAGTAATTTCTCAAGTTTTTCTGCTTATTCGATGCCGATAAGGCTGGTCTTGCGACGTGAGCCTTGGGGCAACGTGTATTTGCAGTTCAATAACATTCGAATCGGTTCGTGGCGTGCTGAAATCCATGCATTGGAGTGTAACCCGGCCTCGAGCCAGCCGCAAAATTCGGCCGTATTCTGATCGCTGGTTGTTTAAAAGGAACCATACAACGAAATTTCCGAGTTTTTTACCGATGGCACCCCTTCGGCCGTCCTTCAGGGTCGCGCTAACGCGCGTCCAAAATTACATTACAGGATGTGTCGGTGCCACGTAGCACAGCGATGTGCGAGAGCGGCCTCCCGGCGATTTTGTCGAACTGGGGCAGCGCCCGAGTTCTCCTCTGACGCCACACGGGCCATCCAATAAAAAACCCACCTTACGGTGGGCTTTTTATTGGATGGCGCGCCTGGAGAGATTGTGCGGCACATCCCTGTGCCGCACCCCGGCGGACGACTTGCGCCGTCTTTCGGGGCCACGCTTTGCGCGTCCAAATTTGCTCCTGGCAAATTTGTCGAACTCCCGACCGCTCGGTTCGTAGCTCCACTGTTAAAATGGTAAGTTACTATAAATCAACTACTTGCGATCTTGATCAATCTCAAGCGGCCACCAATCCCTTGTTGTCGAGCAACTCGCTGGTTAACGCCTGGCTAATCGGGCTGATTTCGTCTGACTGTATCTTTCTTTCGTATTCCCGATTGAGCTCCCGTCCGATCAACATGACCACGATTTCCCGCCCGCCTTCGAAGTTGGACAACTGGCGTACAAAAAACTAGCGCGAAAAGATAAAAACCAGGTAAAGGCCCCCAAGCGCAGTGAATAAATACCCCTTCAGGCCGCCGCTGTGTTGGGCTGACTTTTGCAGCCAGCCTGGCAAAGCCGGCAAGTCTAACAAAACTTTACGGATCTCGAGCCGCCACCAGATCAACAGCAGGACAATAACCGGGATCGACAGAAATTCGAACAGCATCCACACCGCGGCGTAAGTCGTTCCCTGCCCGGCATAGGTTTTGGTGAGCGTCAGTCCAAGGCTTAGAATCAGGACCCAGCCAGCAACAAGTCTCAGCGAGCGCAGGCGCAATTCGACAGTATCATCGGCTAATCCGGCAACTCCGCGCACGGAAATCGCATTGATCAATCTGACCGCAAGCCAGGCGAACAGGATTCCGCTCAGAATAATTTGTATAAAGTCCTCGATTACGAGCAGTTCGGGCGTCGCTACGATATTAAAAACGACGGTCAGCAGCAGGATCCACTCGAGTGGATGTAGAGCAGCATGTAGTGAGTATAGGAAGTATTAACGCCCTATTTTCCTTATTCCACCAAGAAAAGAAAGAGATTCGCGAAGCCGTCCAGCCTTGATGACATCCGAAATCTGACTGAATCCCGCCGACATTCTTAATACCGCCCCTTCCCACTGGGTAATCCTGCCAAATTCGAGCCACCAGGCAGGCCGGCTACCTGCCGCTTCTTGCGCAGCCAGCAATTTGGTGAGTTGAAGGGGTCGTGTCGGCTACCCGAACAAACTTCCTTGTGGCGGTGCCCTGCTCTCGGGTAATGGGTTGAATTCTTTTGATTCCGCTTTTCTCTGAAGATGTGCAAGTATCTGCTTGATCACCACAGGGTCTTCGATACTGGCAATCACTCTGACGGCACCACCGCGAACACTCGCTTGAGGCGTTGTGCCCAGGTCATCGCGGCATGCTGCTCCACAGGCGATCGCTCATCGCCGTTTATCTGGCGTTTGGCGCTCTTGCCTCGTTTCGACGACGTCACCTGGGCTCGGTGCTTACTATTCGGTGCGAATACACCGTGGAATCGAGTTAAATTGGCTCTGGGTTTCGGCACCAGTGCGGCAAGCCGAGCCATAAAATCCAGCGGTTCAAGGATGATGTGGGTAGTGCCATCTCGGTACGGTGTCTTCAACTGGTAGCAGATGTTGCCGCCTGACGTAAGCGAAAGTCGCTTTTCCGCAATGGCTGGCCGACTGATGTAACGGCACAGACGCTCCAGTTTCTTGCGCTCATCCGCCCTGGCCGCCACGCCCGCATGCAGGGAGAAACCAGATACACTGCCCGCGGTATCAGCGAATTCATCTGGATCGCAGGCAGGCAGTGTCTGCAGGGCGAACACCTTGCGCCCTGCCTGGGG
>JAACFA010000256.1 GCA_009937625.1 Gammaproteobacteria bacterium
GGCGAATGGCCCGCAGAGGCAAGCGCCTGGGAATCCGTCCCCAAAGAGCAAATTCGACAGGCCGCAAGGCGCCTGCTTCAAATTCATGACAACAAACTTGCCGACCTGGGCCCGTCCACTGCTAAGGGTGTCGTCAATCTTTAAAGGAGCATCCTTCGTTCAGGACTTGCCCCGCCGCCAGCTGGCCCGGTGTATGCGAAAACGCGCTGCGGATAGCCCGAATACCATTTCTCTGAATGACGTGCTTCCATTGGACTAGGCGGCGGCGAGCGCCGTGAGAGTCCTGGTATGGTCGGGAAAAGACTCAATACGGAAGCGGCAGAGATATTTCGCGAATGCGCCGAGATTCTGCGGCACCAGAAGGCGAACCCGTTTCGCGTCAATGCCTACATTCGCGCGGCCAATGTTCTGGAGTCGCTCGACATCGACGTGCGCCAGCTCCTGGAGCGGGAAGGCGTTGATGGCCTGGTCAAGTTGCCGGCCATCGGCAAAGGCCTCGCCGCGGCGATCGAGGAAATTGCCCGAACCAGTCGGCTTTTGCAGCTTGATCGTCTGCGCGGTGAAGCGTCGCCGGAAGTCTTGTTCCAGTCTCTGCCGGGCGTCGGGTCCAAACTTGCTCGCGACATTCACGACAAATTGCACGTCGATACGCTTGAGGAACTGGAAATTGCGACATATGGCGGTTTGCTGACAACGATACCGGGCATCGGTGAACGACGTGCCGCGGCGATTCGTGCCGGCTTGGCGGTAGCACTCGGGCGCGGCACCGCGTCACGACGGAGACGCGTCCCCGCGCCGCCTGTAAGTCTCTTGCTCGCGATCGACATCGACTATCGAAAAAAGGCCGCTGCCGGCAAGTTGCCAAAGATTGCGCCGCGTCGGTTTAATCCCGAGGCCAAAGCATGGTTGCCCGTACTGCATGCGAATCGGGATGGATGGCATTTCACGGCGCTGTATTCGAATACTGCGAGGGCACACGAACTTGACCGAACGCGGGACTGGGTCGTTATCTATTTCTATGATGACGATCACCAGGAAGGGCAGTGCACGGCCGTGACGGAGACACACGGGGCCATGATGGGCCAGCGTGTCGTACGCGGCCGCGAAGCGGAATGCCGAAGCTACAGAAAGACAGCTAGCGCGTTGTCGGTTCTGTAATCGCCGGAACAAAACACAACGAGGGAGACAGGATGACAACCATAGCCGTGCTAACCACGATCGACAGCCTCGAGCAGGCGCGCGCGATTGCGACGGCGCTTGTTGAACGTAAATTGGCAGCCTGTGCCCAGATATCGACGATCGAAAGCATTTATACCTGGAAGGGATCGACCCAGGATGATCAGGAATTCCGCGTAATGGTCAAGACGACGGAAGAATGCTACCGAGGTGTCGAGGCGGTGATCCGGGAGTTGCATGCCTATGAGTTGCCAGCCATATACGCGTTCGGCATGACGCACGTGTTTGAGCCCTACGCCGAGTGGGTTGCCGAACACTCTATTCCTGGCGAAGTCTGACAAAACCCTGAACCTCGAAATGTAAGCCCTTTGGTCCATATCGGCGCTTGGGCTACACTGCCTGCTCGAAGAAGAAGGAGGTAATGCCATGTCGTGGAAGCATACTCAGGTAATTGCAGTCGTATCCGTTTTATTTTTATCGGCCTGTTCCAAGTCTGAACCCGAGGCAGTCTCCGAGCCGCCGCCAGACGAAGAGGCGGCAGCCGCAGCCGAGTCAGCGCCAGAGCCGGTTGTCGAGAAGGCGGCCAGCAGCGATCCGACGGTTGCCGATCCCGACCGCTATACGGCGGAATTCGAGAACGATGCGGTGCGCATTGTCAGGATCAGGTACGGCGCCGGGGAAGAATCGGTCATGCATCACCACCCCAATAGCGTCGCGGTGTTTATCACCGATACGGTGGGCCAGATGACGACTCCTGACGGGTCGATAGTGGAGTTTTCGGCTGCCGCCGGCGACGCTGTATTCAATCCTGCCGGTGATCATCTGCCCAGGAATACGTCCGACGCGGCCTGGGAAGTGGTAGAGGTGGAGCTCAAACAGCGGGAATCAGTTCAGGCAGGTGCGAGTGCCCCGCACGCGAGTGTCGTGGATCCGGAGCACTACGCGGTTGAATTCGAAAATGAAGCGGTCTGTATTGTCAGGATCAAGTACGGCGCCGGGGAAGAATCGGTCATGCATCACCACCCAGATAGTGTCGCGGTGTTCCTCACTGATCACCTGGTAGAGATGAAAATGCCAGACGGATCGACAGAGGAGATTTCGGCCAAAGCGGGCGACGCCATGTTTATTCCGGGCGGAGACCATTTGCCCAGGAATATCTTCGACTCAGCCTGGGAACTGGTCCTGATCGAGCTAAAGCAGTAAGCCTCTAGAGCCAAAGGCCGAGCGCAGCGGCGACGACCGATGGGCGAGATGCAGGATGCCTCTCGCCCACCGGTTATCGCACGCGCCACGCAATTACGCAGCAAAGAGGCCGCAGATTAGAGGCGCCTAATCGGCATCGCTGCTCATCTCAGCCGGGGGCGCAAACAGCGAAAGGTCGGGCCGCTTATTGCTGCCGGTCAACGAGACCATTTCGTAGCGGACCAGACCGTTAGAGGTAGTCGCCCAGTTGGGGACCCAAAGGTTGCCGAATCGTTTCAGAGGCCCGAACGTATAAACATATTGTGTTGTCGCCCAGATAACCGGTTCTTTACGGGCATTCAGGATTATCCACCCATGTGGCGCGGCGTCCGGTCCGATGAACTCGAGCGCGGGCAGAGCCGAGACGTCGGCGATGGTGCCGTAGCGAACCTCGAGGTTTCGATCATCGCGGGCGATAGCACGAGCTAGTCGGTAGATACTGTACGGCGCTCGCTCCATCGCATTGGCGAGTGCTTCATCCTCTCCGTATCGGAACTCGCCATTGGTCACGCTCCAGTAACGATGCTCCGGACTGTATGCCCGAGTTCGTGAGTAGAGTTCGCTTTCCATTGTCACGAACGAACGCGGTCCGGTCATGTCGAGAATTTCATTCTCGACGTATCTGTCCGCGCGATTGGCGATGTCCCATTCATGCACGAAATGCACGGCTTCCAGGTCGTGCCAGATGGTTTGGCCACCCATTGTTTCGACCATTGCCACCGCGTCGGCAATTGCCTCAGGATCGCCACGAAGCCCCGAGCGCTCTGCCGAGCTTGCCGTGTCGATTGTCATGCCAAAGGCGAGCGTTAAAAAAATGAAGATTGTCTTTTTTTTCATTTAGTCAGTTTCCTTGATTGCAGTCGAACTCTCGGGCTTCGTTCCGTCATAGCTGGATCGGGAGGTCGCGAATGCGCTTTCCTGTTGCTGCATAAATGGCGTTGGTTATTGCAGGTGCGACTGGTGGTAGAGGTCCCTCGCCGAGCCCCCTGGGCGAGTCGTTGCTATCGATGAAATGAACGTCGATCTCCGGGATGTCACGGATTCGGCAGAATTCGTAATCGTGAAAATTACTCTCCTGCACAATGCCTTCCTTGACGGTAATCCGTCCGTATAGCGCGGCAGCCAGCCCATCGACGATACCGCCCTCAACCTGGTTGACTGCTCCCTGCGGATTGACCACCAATCCGCAATCGATCACGCAAGTAATCCTGTCGACCGTCAGGCTGTCCTTGCTCACCGTGACTTCGGCTACTTCAGCAACCCAGATGCCCTGGTTGTAACTTGCTGAGATGCCGCGCCCCTTGCCGTCAGACAAAGGCGTTCCCCACTGGGCTCTTTGCGCGGCGACGGTTATCACGTTCCTGAGACGCGATGCATCGAAGCGGAAGTCATCCCTGACTTGCACAAACTGCTCGTCGCCCACGAGTTCAAGCCAGACTGGAGACCGCAAAGACGTTGCTGGAATGCTCTGTGGCACGCCACTGCCCGAGTGGAATGCGTGCCGGAACGGCGGCATAGTCAAATAGCAGGTTGGGGATAAATCCGGCGGGAAATTCGTAATTACCGATCTCGGCAGGCGAGCCATCTCGCTCGAGGTAGATCTCCCTCGGATGACTGGCAATTTTATGGTGCCAGTGACTGATCTTGCCAGCGCTGGTTGCTGCCCTGATACGCTGCACGCTGGCCGGGCGAAAATAGCCATGGCGCACATCGTCCTCACGTGACCAGACTGTTTTCACGGGCCGCTCGAATTGCCTCGACAACAAGACGGTATCGGTTATGAAGTCGGCATAATAGCGCCGCCCAAAGGCGCCCCCGGAGCGCAGGACGTGTATCGTGACGTTTTGCTGTGGGACGTTCAGGACCTT
>JAACFA010000055.1 GCA_009937625.1 Gammaproteobacteria bacterium
TTCGTG
Organism: Gammaproteobacteria bacterium; assembly: GCA_009937625.1. Lineage (GTDB taxonomy): Bacteria > Pseudomonadota > Gammaproteobacteria. Next base: position 7 of record JAACFA010000055.1, read on the forward strand.
ATGGTCGAGCGCCGTGTCGATTTCCCGGTGCAGGTTTTCGGACAATCCTTTTTGGCCTATGATGACCACCGGCTTTAGTTTGAGCCGATGGCCCTCGGCGCGTAGCCGTTTGATTTGTCCACTGGATAGTTCCATAAAGATGCGCGGGATAATAGAAAGCGCGCATGTTACCACAGCGAAGCAATCGAAAAGTGTCACGATCGAAATCCAGTAAGCGCTGGCTACAGGAGCATCACCAGGATGCCTACGTTCTGAAAGCCCGGGAACAGGGATACCGTTCGCGCGCGGTGTTCAAGCTCGACCAAATCCAGCAAAAGGATCACGTCCTCAGGCCCGGGCAGTTCGTGCTCGATCTTGGTGCGGCACCGGGCGGCTGGAGCGAATATGCAAGCCAGGCGGTGGGCGCCGGCGGGCGGGTAATAGCGGTCGATTTGTTGCCGATGGAGCCGATCACCGGGGTCGAGTTTTTGCAGGGAGATTTCACCGAGCTGCCAGTGCTGGATCAAATCCTGGCCCTGGCCGGCGGGCGCAAATTCGACCTTGTATTATCCGATATGGCCCCCAATTTGAGCGGTATGCAAAGCGTGGATCAGCCGAGGGCGATATATCTCGCCGAACTAGCGTTCGATCTTGCCAGGGAATTTCTGGCTCCCGGAGGCGTGTTTATCGTGAAACTTTTCCAGGGCGAGGGATTCGAAGATCTGATATCGAGCTTTCGGCGTACCTTTGTTACTGTCAAATTCCGCAAACCTGACGCATCGAGGTCACGTTCCAGCGAAATTTATGCGGTTTGCAGCGGTCTTAGATAGGCTCAGGCGCGGAAAATACGCTAGTATCTGGGTTTAAAGGCAGTAAAATGATTTTCGGAACAGGCATTAGTTGAAGCCAAGACAGGTGGAATAGTGAACGACGTAGTAAAGAATTTGGTATTGTGGATTGTGATCGCGGTGGTTTTACTGTCGGTATTCCACAGTTTCGGTGATCGCAGCTCCAGCTCGCAGACCCTGATATATTCGGATTTTTTGACCCAGGTGAAACAGGGCCAGGTCAGGGAAGTGACCATCGAAGGGCAGAATATCACCGGCAAGATGATTTCCGGCACGCCTTTCTCTACCTATAGCCCGGAAACCAACAACAGCGCCCTGATCGGCGACCTCGAACGCGCCGATGTCTCTATCCTCGGCAAACCCCCTGAGCCGCCGTCGCTGCTGGGTCATATGTTTATCAGCTGGTTCCCGTTCATCGTGCTGATCGGCCTGTGGATATTCTTCATGCGCCAGATGCAGGGTGGCGGCAGCGGACGTGGCGCGATGTCGTTCGGCAAGAGCAAGGCACGCCTGCTGGGCGAAGACCAGATCAATATCTCGTTCAACGACGTCGCGGGCGTCGACGAAGCCAAGGAAGAAGTGGCCGAACTGGTCGAGTTCCTGCGCGATCCCTCCAAGTTCCAGAAGCTGGGTGGCAAGATTCCGCGGGGCGTCTTGATGGTGGGCTCTCCCGGTACCGGTAAAACCCTGCTGGCCAAGGCTATCGCCGGCGAAGCCAAGGTCCCCTTCTTCACCATTTCGGGCTCCGATTTCGTCGAAATGTTTGTCGGTGTCGGTGCCTCGAGGGTACGCGACATGTTCGATCAGGCTAAAAAACACTCGCCCTGTATCATCTTTATCGACGAGATCGATGCGGTGGGCCGCCATCGTGGCGCCGGCCTCGGCGGCGGACATGACGAGCGCGAGCAAACCCTGAACCAGTTGCTGGTCGAAATGGACGGTTTCGAAGGCAACGAGGGCGTGATCGTCATCGCCGCGACCAACCGTCCCGACGTGCTCGATCCGGCGCTGCTGCGACCGGGCCGCTTCGACCGCCAGGTGGTTGTGCCGCTGCCAGACGTGCGCGGTCGTTCGCATATCCTCAAGGTACACATGCGCAAGGTGCCGGCTGCCGAAAACGTCGACCCGATGGTCATCGCACGCGGTACCCCGGGATTTTCCGGCGCAGACCTCGCCAACCTCGTCAACGAGGCGGCGCTGTTTGCCGCCCGTGCCAACAAGAAGCTGGTGACCATGGCGGAGTTCGAGCGCGCCAAGGACAAGATCATGATGGGCGCCGAGCGCAAATCGATGATCATGAAGGAAGAAGAAAAGAAGCTGACCGCCTATCATGAGGCGGGGCACGCGATCGTCGGGCGGCTCGTGCCCGAGCACGATCCGGTCTACAAGGTCAGCATTATCCCGCGCGGCAGGGCCCTGGGCGTAACCATGTTTCTGCCCGAGGACGATCGCTACAGTTACAGTAAACAGCATCTCGAAAGCCAGTTATCGAGCCTGTTCGGTGGCCGCATCGCGGAGCAGCAGATTTTCGGCGACGAGGCGGTAACCACCGGTGCTTCCAACGATATCGAACGTGCCACCGGCATTGCCCGCAGCATGGTAACCCAGTGGGGTTTGTCGGATCGGATGGGCCCGTTGTCGTACAGCGAAGAAGAGGGCGAAGTCTTCCTCGGCAAATCGTATGGAAAACAGAAAACCGTGTCCGACGACACCGCGCAGGCGATCGATTCCGAAATTCGTGCCATCATCGACCGCAATTATCAGCGGGCGGTCGACATTCTGAAGTCTAATGAAGACAAGCTGCACCTGATGGCGGATGCCCTGATGAAATACGAAACCATCGATGCTTCCCAGATCGACTCGATCATGGAAGGCAAGGAGCCGGGGCCGCCCGAAGACTGGTCCGACGACGAAACCGGGCCGACGCCGACCGCGACTTCCGGCGACACCAGCGAAGGCGGCGATCCCGACCTGGATCCTGCAAAGCTGCACTAACGAGCTGGTTCTGGCCTGGTCGCCATGATCGATGTCACAACCGACAATATCCGCTAACCTGCGAATCATGGGGGTCATTAACACGACCCCCGATTCGTTTTCGGACGGTGGTCGGTTCGACACCACCGATAAGGCATTCGAACACGCCCAGCGCCTGATATCCGAGGGTGCGGACCTGATCGATATCGGCGGGGAGTCGACCCGGCCCGGTTCGCAACCGGTCGCGCTCGAAGAGGAACTGGATCGAACCATTCCGCTGATCCGCGCCATTCGTGAAATCTCGGATATCCCTATCTCGATAGACACCAACAAATCTGAAGTGATGCGGGCTGCGGTCGCCGCTGGCGCCAGCATTATCAATAGCGTCTGGGCATTGCGTCTGGATGACTCGCTATCGGTGGCCGCCGAGCTGGATGTCCCGGTCTGCCTGATGCATATGCAGGGTACGCCGGCCACCATGCAGCAGAATCCTGCCTACCAAGACGTGGTTGCCGAGGTCAAGGACTTCCTGGCGGCGCGTATCGCGGCCGCGGTCGATGCCGGGATCGATATCGAAAAGATTATCATCGATCCCGGATTTGGGTTCGGCAAGACAATCGAGCATAATCTGCTACTGTTGAAATCTCTAGCCGAGTTTCGCGAACTGGGTGTTCGCGTTCTGGCCGGGCTATCGCGCAAGAAAATGATTGGCACTATTCTGGACAAACCTGCAGATCAGCGGCTTTACGGCAGCCTTTCCCTGGCGGTCATGGCCGCGATGCTGGGCGCAGACATCCTGCGCGTGCACGACGTCGGGCCGACTGCAGACGCCATCGCGATGGTGCGAGCGCTCGGCAAGGTGGCCTGATGGGCCGTAAATACTTCGGCACCGATGGCATTCGTGGCCGCGTTGGCCAGGCTCCGATGACGGTCGATTTCGTCTTGAAGCTCGGCTGGGCCGCGGGTAAGGTGCTTTCGCAGGGCGGGCGTGGCCAGATTGTGATCGGTAAGGATACCCGGGTCTCGGGTTACATGTTCGAATCCGCGCTCGAGGCCGGGCTCGCGGCGGCCGGGCTCGACGTGTTGTTACTCGGACCCATGCCGACGCCCGCCATTGCCTATATTACCCAGGCGCAGCGCGCCAGCGCCGGTATCGTCATCAGCGCCTCGCACAATCCGTATCACGACGATGGCGTCAAATTTTTCAGCGGCGACGGTTTCAAGCTGCCGGATGCGACCGAGGAAGCGATCGAGGCGATGCTCGAGCAGCCCCTCAAAATGGTTGAACCGGAACTGATCGGTAAGGCCAGCCGCATGGAGGATGCCAAGGGGCGCTATATCGAGTTTTGTAAAAGCTCGATTGCGTTTCAGACATCGCTGCGCGGCATGAAGCTGGTGGTCGATTGCGCTAACGGTGCTACTTACCATATCGCGCCGGCCGTGTTTCGAGAGCTCGGCGCGGAAGTCATCGAGGTTGGTACCAGTCCCAACGGTATGAATATCAATGACGGGGTAGGGGCTTTGCACCCGCAGAGCATGCGCGCTCAGGTACTGGAGAACCGGGCCGACCTCGGCATTGCCTTCGACGGTGACGGCGATCGCGTGATGATGATGGATGCGCGCGGCGAGGTTAAGGATGGCGATCAGCTGCTATACGTGATCGCCCGAAGCAAGCTCATGAGCGGCGAACTGAAAGGCGGCGTGGTCGGTACGCTAATGACCAACCTGGGCTTCGAGCACGCCCTGCAGGCGCAGCAGATCCCTTTTCAACGCGCCGCGGTCGGGGATCGCTACGTGATGGAAAAACTGACCGATAATGGCTGGTTCCTGGGTGGTGAGTCGTCGGGCCATATCATCTGTCTCGACAAGACCACCACCGGTGACGGTATTATCGCGTCGTTGCAGGTGCTGGACTGGCTGGTCAACCAGCAGCAGACGCTGACCGAGGCCTGTAGCGATGTAGAAATCTATCCGCAGACCATGATTAACGTACCGCTAACCGGCAGGCTGGAACTGGACAGCGACCCCCGTATTCAGGACGCGGTCGAAGCGGCCGAGGCCGAACTCGGGGAAGCGGGACGGGTACTGTTACGCGCCTCCGGCACCGAGCCCCTGATTCGGGTCATGGTGGAAGGGCAGGATGCGAATCAGGTCGAAAAAATCGCGTCTGAACTGGCGCAATCCGTCGAGCAGGCCGCCACCGGCTAGCCGCGCGGCCAAAATGTGGCCAAATCTGTAATTCCGCATTGATTTCTTGGGCCGAGGTGAGTAACCTTTGGCGCCTTTTTAGTGAGCGGTAACAAATATGCGTCCTAGCCTCATAGCGGGCAACTGGAAGATGAACGGTAGCCTGCAATCCGTGACGGAACTGGTTGAGGGTATCAAGGCCGGAGACGCCGGCAAGGCGGAACTCGCGGTTTGTCCGCCCGCGGTATTCCTGATGAAGGTTGGCGGCATGCTGGCGGATACCGACATCGCGCTCGGGGCACAAAACGTCTGTAACCACGAGGCAGGCGCTTTTACCGGTGAAATTTCGGCTGCCATGCTGAAGGAATGCGGGTGTCGCTATGCCATCGTCGGCCATTCGGAGCGACGCTCGCTGTACGTGGAATCCGACCAACTGGTAGCGGCCAGATTCGACATGGCGATCAGGGTCGGCCTGACGCCGATTCTGTGTGTCGGAGAAACCCTGTATGAACGTGAGCAGGGCGTTACCGAGGCGGTGGTTGCAAAGCAGATCGACGCGGTGCTCGATGCCACCGGGATCGCCGGGTTCTCGCAGGCGGTTATCGCCTATGAGCCAGTATGGGCTATTGGTACCGGCCTGGTAGCTTCTCCTGAGCAGGCTCAGGCGGTACACGCATTTATTCGCGGCAAGCTTGCCGCAAGCGACGGCGAGATCGCGCAGCGGGTCCGGATTTTGTATGGTGGCAGCATGAATGCGGCGAACGCGGCCGATTTGCTGACCCAGACGGATATCGACGGCGGCTTGATCGGTGGGGCCTCGTTGAAGGCTGACGATTTTCTGGCTATCGCACAATCGGTATAGGAATATTTATGGAAAACCTGAATAGTATTTTATTGGTAGCGCAGGTCCTGCTCTCGATCTCTTTGATCGTGCTGATCCTGATGCAGCATGGCAAGGGCGCTGATGCCGGCGCGGCCTTTGGCAGTGGCGCCTCGGCGACCGTTTTCGGTGCACGCGGGTCGGGAAATTTTCTCAGCCGCGCGACCACCATAATCGCAATATTGTTTTTCATAGTGTGCCTGTCGCTGGCCTATATCTCGAGTAATCGAGTTGCCCCGGACGGTGTAACCGGCAGCGTTACCGCGCAGGAACTCGAGCCGGCGCTGGCGCCAGAAGAGGGCGCCATGCAGGCGGGCGATATGCCTTCAGCGGATACCGCGGACGAGACCGCGGCAGACTCAGATTTACCCCCGGCCGAATAACCGGGGATTTGCCGATGTGGTGGAATTGGTAGACACGCTATCTTGAGGGGGTAGTGGCGAAAGCTGTGCCGGTTCGAGTCCGGCCATCGGCACCATATAGGAAGACCCGGGCTTGCCCGGGTCTTTGCTGTCTGTCCCGCTAAAATCCGGGCGTCGCAGGTTGATTACAGAATGCGTCGATGCCCGCGATTAGACGCGCTCCCGGTTGGGGATTTCTTGACACTAAATAGGTGCCACAATAGACTGGCGCCTCGCATCAATAGCGCTGGTTTCCCGGGGAAAGAACTCGATCCATGTTAGGTAATTATCTACCGATTCTGATTTTTATGTGCATCACCCTGATTATGGGTTCGGTCTTCATAATACTGGGCAAACTTCTGGGTCCGTCCCGCCCTGATGCCGAAAAAAACTCCCCCTACGAATGCGGTTTCGAGGCTTTCGAAGACAGTCGCATGAAATTCGATGTGCGTTACTATCTGGTTGCGATTCTGTTCATCATTTTCGACCTTGAAATAGCCTTCCTGTTTCCCTGGGCGATCGTGCTTGACGAGATCGGTACCTTTGGCCTGGTGGCGATGGCGGTTTTTCTCGCCGTGCTGGTCATCGGCTTCATTTTCGAATGGAAAAAAGGGGCGCTCGAATGGGAATAGAGGGTGTATTCGAGCAGGGTATTGTTACCACCACGGCCGACAAGCTGATCAACTGGGCGCGCACCGGGTCCATGTGGCCGATGACATTCGGCCTCGCCTGTTGCGCGGTCGAGATGATGCAGGCGGGCGCGGCACGCTATGACCTCGATCGCTTCGGTATCATATTCCGGCCGAGTCCGCGTCAGTCGGACGTCATGATCGTGGCCGGCACGCTGGTCAACAAGATGGCGCCCGCCCTGCGCAAGGTTTACGACCAGATGGCCGAGCCGCGCTGGGTGATTTCGATGGGGTCCTGCGCTAACGGCGGCGGATATTATCATTACTCCTATTCGGTGGTGCGCGGCTGCGATCGAGTGGTGCCGGTCGACGTCTACGTGCCGGGTTGTCCGCCAACGGCGGAGGCGCTGCTCTACGGTATTATGCAATTGCAAAACAAGATTAAACGCACCAATACCATTGCCCGCTAAGATGTCGAACTCCAAACAGCAATTGGCGGAGGCACTGCGCGCGGCGCTGGACGAAAAAATCGAATCGGTCGAAGTCGCGTGCAACGAGGTAACCCTGGAGGTGGGCGCCGAGCAACTGCTCGAAGTTGCCACCCGGCTGCGCGATGACGCGCAGTTTCAGTTCCAGCAGCTGGTCGACCTCTGCGGTGTCGATTACTCGCAGTTCGGCCGCGATGAGTGGCTAACCGAAGAGGCTAGCCGCGGCGGTTTCAGCCGTGGCGTGGAAGACAACGTCAGTAGCGGGCGGCTGCAGTTTGGTGACGAACTGGATTCGCTTGCGGTTCCTGGAAAACGTTTCGCCGCGGTGTATCACTTACTGTCATACGTAAATAATCAGCGCCTGCGGGTACGCGTGTTTGCCGCCGATGACGACTTTCCGGTAATACCGACCGTGACCGACATCTGGAAATCGGCCGACTGGTATGAACGCGAGGCTTTCGACCTGTTCGGCATACTGTTCAGCGATCATCCCGATCTGCGTCGTATCCTGACCGACTACGGTTTTGTGGGGCATCCTTTCCGCAAGGACTTTCCGCTGGTCGGTCACGTCGAGATGCGCTACGACCCGGAACGCGAACGCGTGGTTTACGAACCGGTCTCGATCGAGCCCCGGGTGCTGGTGCCGCGCGTGAAGCGCACCGACAACCGCTACCTGATCGACGAGCCGGATGCGCCGGACGAGGCCGCGAGCGATGCCTGAGATCAAGAACTACACGCTTAACTTTGGACCGCAGCACCCGGCGGCGCACGGGGTGCTGCGCCTGGTGCTCGAAATGGACGGCGAGGTGATCGAGCGTGCCGATCCGCATATAGGGTTACTGCATCGCGGCACCGAGAAACTCGCCGAGACCAAGCCCTATAACCAGACCATCGGCTACATGGATCGCCTCGACTACGTTTCGATGATGTGTAACGAGCATGGTTACGTGCTGGCCATCGAAAAACTGCTCGGCATCGAGATCCCGCTGCGGGCGCAGTACATCCGCGTCATGTTCGATGAAATTACCCGCATCATGAACCACTTGATGTGGATTGGCACCCATGCGCTCGACGTGGGCGCAATGACGATGTTTTTGTACGCGTTTCGAGAGCGCGAAGACCTGATGGATATGTACGAGGCGGTCTCGGGCGCGCGCATGCATGCGACCTATTATCGCCCCGGCGGCGTGGCGCGCGACCTCCCCGACAGGATGCCGCAGTACCTCGAAAGCCGCTGGCGCAGCAAGAAGGACGCCGATCGCCTGAACGAAAATCGGCAGGGCAGTCTGCTCGATTTCGCGGAAGACTTTACGCGCCGCTTTCCGGGTTACGTCGACGAGTACGAAACCCTGTTAACCGACAACCGTATCTGGAAGCAGCGCACGGTCGGTATCGGCGTGGTATCCGAAGAGCGCGCTTATCAGCTCGGTTTTACCGGTCCGATGTTGCGTGGTTCCGGTGTCGAATGGGATATCCGCAAGAAACAGCCCTACGAGGTTTATGATCGGATAGACTTCGATATCCCGGTCGGCACCAATGGCGACTGCTACGACCGATACCTGGTGCGGATGGAGGAGATGCGTCAGTCAAACAACATTATCAGGCAATGTATCGACTGGCTGCGCGCCAATCCCGGGCTGGTGCTAACCGATAATCACAAGGTCGCGCCGCCGCGGCGGGAGGAACTCAAGGCCGACATGGAAGGCCTGATCCACCATTTCAAACTGTTCACCGAAGGCTATACGCTGCCCGAGGGCGAGGTTTATACCAGCATCGAACACCCCAAGGGCGAGTTCGGCGTCTACCTGGTTTCAGACGGTGCCAACAAACCCTATCGCCTCAAGGTGCGCGCGCCCGGTTTCGCGCATTTGTCGAGCATGAACGAAATGGCCCAGGGCCACATGCTGGCTGACGTGGTTGCGATCATCGGCACCCAGGACATCGTATTTGGAGAGATCGACAGGTGATGGCTATCGAAACCGGATCAAAAATCGATTTGCTGAGCGATCATACCCGCGCGGAAATCGACCACTGGGTGGCGCGCTTTCCGCCGGAGCACAAGCGCTCGGCGGTACTGCAGTCGCTCAACGCGGCACAGCATCAAAACCAGGGATTCCTGACCACCGATCTGATGGATGCGGTGGCCGAGTACCTGGAGTTACCCGCGATCCACGTGTACGAGGTTGCGTCTTTTTATTCGATGTTCGAAACCAGGCCGGTGGCGCGGCACAATGTCGCCATTTGCACCAATATATCGTGCATGCTGATGGGGTCCCAGAGCATCGTCGATCATGTCGAAAACAAGCTAGGGATCAAGATTGGCGAGAGCACCGAGGATGGACGGATTTACCTCAAGTGCGAGGAAGAGTGCCTGGCCGCCTGCGCTGGCGGGCCTATGATGCAGGTCGATCACGTTTACCATGTAAATCTGACCCCGCAAAAGGTCGATGAAATTCTGGATGCGCTGGAGTAGAGATGGCTAACGAAGTCTGTTACGCAACCTTGCAGTACGACCAACCCTGGTCGATGGAAACCTATCTTAAGGTCGGCGGCTACCAGGCGCTCAAGAAGATACTGCAGGACGGCATGACGCCCGAAGCTGTGATCGAGGAAGTTAAGGCTTCGGGCCTGCGCGGACGCGGAGGCGCGGGATTTCCGACCGGCCTCAAGTGGAGCTTCATGCCGCGCAACGCGCCGGGGCAAAAATACGTCGTCTGCAACTCAGACGAATCCGAACCCGGCACCTGCAAGGACCGCGACATACTGCGTTTCAACCCGCACGCGCTGGTCGAGGGCATGGCTATCTGCGGCTATGCCATTGGCGCCACCGTCGGCTACAACTACATGCGTGGCGAATTCATGGACGAGCCGGCGCAGCGCTTCGAAACCGCGGTCAGGGAAGCCTACGCGGCGGGCTACCTCGGCAAGAATATCCTTAGCAGCGGTGTCGATTTCGATTTATACCCGGCACTGGGCGCCGGCGCCTATATTTGCGGCGAGGAAACCGCGCTGCTCGAATCGCTCGAAGGCAAGAAGGGCCAGCCCCGCTACAAGCCACCGTTCCCGGCAATCTTCGGGCTGTATGGCAAGCCAACCACGATCAACAACACCGAATCCCTGGCCTCGACGCCGTCGATCATCCGCAACGGCGCGCTATGGTTCGCCGAACTCGGCATTCCCAACAATGGTGGGGTTAAGTGCTTTTCGGTGTCTGGACATTTAAACAAGCCGGGCAATTTCGAAATTTCGATGGGGACACCCTTCAGGGATCTGTTGGAAATGGCCGGCGGAGTGCGTGACGGGCACCGCCTCAAAGCGGTGATTCCCGGCGGATCCTCGGTGCCGGTACTGCCGGGCGAGGTCATGATGGAATGCACCATGGATTACGATTCGATCTCGAAGGCGGGATCGATGCTGGGCTCGGGCGCGGTCATCGTTATGGATGAAACCACCGACATGGTGCTCGCGCTGCAACGTATCTCGCGTTTTTACTACTCCGAATCCTGTGGCCAGTGCACGCCCTGTCGCGAGGGCACCGGCTGGCTTTACCGCATGCTGACGCGTATCGTCGAAGGCAAGGGCCGGCCCGAGGACATACAGCTGCTGGAAGAGGTGTCGCACAAGATCGAGGGCAGGACTATTTGCGCCCTCGGCGATGCCGCGGCGATGCCGGTGTGGAGTTTCATCAAGCACTTCCGGCATGAATTCGAATACTACGTCGAGCACAAGCGCTCGATTGTCGATAACGCGGCCTGATCGGATCGACCAACTGCAATGAGCGATAACATAACAATAACCATAAACGGCCAGACGATCGAAACCCAGCCCGGACGTCTGCTGATCGATGTGGCCGATGAAAATAACATCGTGATTCCACGGTTTTGTTACCACAAGCGCCTGTCGGTCGCGGCCAACTGCCGCATGTGCCTGGTCGAAATCGAGCGTGCGCCCAAGCCGATGCCGGCCTGCGCTACCCAGTGCATGGACGGTATGGTGGTGCAGACCCGCTCGCCGGGCGCGCTGGCCGCCCAGAAATCGACCATGGAGTTCCTGTTGATCAACCACCCGCTCGATTGCCCGATCTGCGACCAGGGTGGTGAGTGCGAACTGCAGGACGTGGCGATGGGTTTCGGCGAGGGCATCTCCAAGTACACCGAATCGAAACGCGTGGTCATGGACAAGAATATCGGGCCGCTGATCGCGACCGATTTCACGCGCTGTATTCACTGCACTCGCTGCGTGCGCTTCGGCGATGAAATCGCCGGCATGCCGGAACTCGGCGCTACCGGGCGCGGCGAACACATGGAAATCGGCACCTATATCGAGAAGTCGATCGTCTCCGAGCTGTCCGGCAACGTCATCGACGTCTGCCCGGTGGGCGCGCTGACCGCCAAGCCGTCTCGTTATACCGCGCGACCCTGGGAATTGACCCAGCATGCGTCGGTATCGGCGCACGACTGTGTCGGCTCCAACACCTTCGTGCACACCCGCGGCAACGAAGTTATTCGAGTGGTGCCGCGGGAAAACGAATCGATCAATGAATCCTGGATCTCGGACCGCGATCGCTTCAGCTATACCGCGGTCAAGGCCGAGCAGCGTATTACCGCACCGATGCTGCGCGACAATGGAGAACTGAGGGCGGTCGACTGGCAAACGGCGCTCGACACCGCGGCCAACCGTCTATCCGATGCAGGCGGCAGCATAGCGGCGCTAGTCAGCCCGCAGGCGACGCTGGAAGAGCATTACCTGGCGCAGAAGCTGCTACGTGGCCTCGGTTCCAACAGTATCGATCATCGACTCACCCAGGTGGACTTTTCTACCCAGCAAACCAGCCCGATAATGCCCTGGCTGGGGCGCTCGCTGGAGTCGCTGGAAACCCTCGACGCGGCCCTGGTCGTAGCCGGCAACCTGCGTTACGAGCAGCCGCTGTTGTCGCACCGATTGCGCAAGGCGGTGCAGAACAGGGGTGCACAGGTTTCGTCGATAGGGCACCGTGGCGACCAGTACAACTTCCCGTTACAGCAAGAGTTACTCGGATCGGCGGCACAGCTGGTGAGCCATCTCGCCGGGGTTGCGGTGGCGCTCGCCGACGTTAGCGGCAGATCGCTGGGTGCGCATCTTGCCGGGCTGGTCGGCGAACTCGAAACGACGTCGCAACAGCGGGCGATTGCGCAATCCCTGTTCGATGCCGAGAACGCGGCGGTTATCGTCGGTGTGCAGGCGCTCTCTAATCCGCAACTGTCGCTGATTCAGGAGATTTGCGAAGCGATTACCGCCAGCGCCGATGCGACGTTGGGTTACCTGTCGCTGTCGGCGAACAGCGCCGGGGCCTGCCTGGCCGGCGCCACGCCCCACCGCGGGCCCGCCGGCGTGGCGCTCGTCGACAGTGGCGAACACACCGCCGAGATCCTGTCCGCGCAACACAAGCTGCTGCTAACCTTTGCGTTCAACCCGCTGCTCGATACCAACTCGGTCAGCTCGCTCTCGGATAACAATGAATTCGTGATCGCGGTCAGCAGCTATGACAACGATTTTATTCAGCAGCAGGCCGACCTGGTGCTGCCCCTGGCCTCGCTGGTCGAAACCTCCGGCAGCTTCGTCAACGTCGAGGGCTTGTGGCAAAGCTTCAACGGCTGCGTGCAGGCGCGTGGCGAGAGTCGCCAGGGCTGGAAGATACTGTCGGCGCTGGGCCAGGTGCTGATGCCGGGCGAGTTCGACTACGCGGACTCGGTCGAGGTCAGGAACGAGCTAAAGGCGCTGTGCAGCGACGTCAGCCTGAGTAACCTCTGTGGCATAGAATCCAGCGCGAATAGCCTGCCGCAGGACTCCGGCAAGATTCAGAAAATTGGCGCGACACCGATCTATGCCAGCGACGATATGGCGCGACTGTCGAGCGCGTTGCAGGCCACGCCGCTGATGCAGCAGCAGTGCGCGGTGGTGATGAATCGGCAACAGGCGCGGGATGCGAAGCTGGAAAGCTGCGAACAGGTGCAGGTCAAGCAGGGCAAGGGCACCGCGGTGCTGCCACTGCGCCTCGATGAAGGCGTCCCCGCGGGCTGTGTATACGTGCCCAGCGGTATCGAGGCAGTCAAGCATCTGTCAGCTGCCTTTGGCAAGGTGACGCTGGAAAAGGTGTCTTAATGGACCTGGCAATCGATCTCTGGAACTGGCTGCACGAGTACGTGCAGTTCACAATTTACAGCGGCGTCAAGGCGCTCGCCATCCTGCTGCCGCTGTTTATCGTGGTCGCGTATTACACCTATGCCGAGCGCAAGGTGATCGGCTACATGCAGATTCGCAAGGGTCCGAACCGGGTTGGCCCCAAGGGCCTGTTCCAGCCGTTTGCGGACATGTTCAAGCTGATGTTCAAGGAAATCATCATCCCGACCAACTCCAACCGCTACCTGTTTATCATCGCCCCGGTGATTACCTTCGCGCCGGCGATGGCGGCCTGGGCGGTGATTCCGTTCGACGACGGCCTGGTGTTCAGCGATATCAACGCCGGTTTATTATACATCCTGGCGATGACCTCGGTCGGGGTTTACGGCGTCATCATCGCCGGCTGGGCGTCGAATTCCAAGTACGCCCTGCTGGGTGCAATGCGCTCGGCGGCGCAGATCGTGGCCTATGAAATCGCGATGGGCTTCGCGCTGGTGGGTGTATTGATGGTCGGCGGCAGCCTCAACCTTGGTGATATCGTCGACAAGCAGGCGGGCGGTATCGGCCACTGGTTCTTTATTCCCCTGCTGCCGCTGTTTTTTGTCTACCTGATATCCGGCGTAGCCGAAACCAATCGCGCGCCCTTCGACGTTGCCGAGGGCGAATCGGAAATCGTCGCCGGCTTCCATGTCGAATATTCGGGCATGACCTTCGCGGTATTTTTTCTCGCCGAATACGCTAACATGATCCTGATCGCGATGCTGTGCTCGCTGATGTTTTTCGGCGGTTGGCTAAGCCCAGTTCCCGGCCTGCTGGGTGACGGTACCGGCTGGCTATTCGGCAAAACCGCGGTCTTCATGCTGCTGTTTCTATGGTTTCGCGCCACCTTCCCGCGCTATCGCTATGACCAGATCATGCGCCTGGGCTGGAAGGTTTTGTTGCCGGTGACAATCCTGTGGCTCGTGGTCGAAGGGGTTGCGGTTTATTTCAAAGTCGGCCCGTGGTTCGTATAAGACTATGCTTGCAAAAATACATTACTACCTGAAAAGTTTCCTCTTTCTCGAGTTGCTCAAGGGTATGGGCGTGACCGGGCGTTACTTCTTCCGCAGGAAAGTCACCGTGCAGTACCCGGAAGAGAAAACCCCGATCAGCCCGCGCTTTCGCGGCCTGCACGC
>JAACFA010000056.1 GCA_009937625.1 Gammaproteobacteria bacterium
TACTGCAATAAATGAATAGTCTTTCCATCATCACGCCCGATGATTGGCATCTGCATTTGCGCGATACCCCCTATCTAGAAGCAGTCGTCGCCGATACGGCGCGACAGTTCGGGCGCGCGATCATCATGCCCAACCTGAATCCACCGGTGCGCGGCTGCGAAGACGCGCTGGCTTATCGCGAGCGTATTATGGCGGCACTGCCGCCGGGATGCGACTTCGAGCCTTTGATGACACTTTACCTGACAGACAATACACGGGTCGAAGACATCGAGGCCGCCAGCGCTTCGCCGTTTATCCACGGCGCCAAGTTATACCCGGCGGGGGCGACCACCAATTCGGATTTCGGGGTTACCGATTTGTCGAAACTCGGGCGCGTGTTCGAGGCCATGCAGCAACATGGTTTCATGTTGCAGTTGCACGGCGAGGCGACCGCACCCGAAGTCGATGTATTCGACCGCGAAAAAGTCTTTATCGAGCAAAGCCTGGAGCGAATTCGCCGTGATTTTCCCGAGCTCAGGATCGTGTTCGAACATATCACAACCCGTGACGCGGTGGATTACGTGCGCGCCGCCGACACTAACCTGGGAGCGACGATCACCCCGCATCACCTGCTGATCAACCGCAACGCCATTTTTCAGGGCGGCATTCGGCCTCATTATTATTGCCTGCCGATTGCCAAACGCGAGCAGCACCGCCTGGCGCTGGTCGAAGCGGCCGTCAGCGGAGAGAATCGCTTCTTCGCCGGCACCGACAGCGCGCCCCACAGCGTACCGGCCAAGGAGTCAGCCTGCGGTTGCGCGGGTATATACTCGGCGCACAGCGCGCTCGAACTGTACGCGGAAGTGTTCGATCTGGCTGGGGACTTCACCCATTTCGAATCCTTCATGAGCCGCAACGGCGCGGACTTCTACGGCTTGCCGCAAAACCAGGGCAAAACCAGGCTCAGGCGAGAAGCGTGGACCCTGCCCGCCTCGTTGCCTTATCCAGATGTCGGATTGATCCCTTTCAGGGCCGGCGAAAAGCTGCACTGGAAACAGGTCGTCGATGACTGAATCCTCGCTGATGTCGCAGCGCTTTCGCGGCTATCTACCGGTGGTGGTAGACGTCGAGACCGGGGGCTTCAACGAGGTTACCGACGCCCTGCTGCAAATCGCGGCGGTGCTACTCGATATCGACGAAAAAGGCCGGCTCTACTGTGTCGATACGATTTCCTGCCACGTGGACCCTTTCGAGGGAGCCAACCTCGACCCCAAGTCGATGCAGGTAAACGGTATCGATGTCGACCATCCATTCCGCCTGGCTCTCGATGAAAAACAGGCGCTGCCGAAGATTTTCAAACCGGTACGTAATGCAATCAGGAGCCACGGCTGCAACAAGGCGATACTGGTTGGGCACAACGCGCATTTCGATCTCAAGTTCCTCAACGCCGCGGCGGTAAGAGCCGGCATCAAGCGTAATCCGTTCCATCCCTTCAGCACCTTCGACACGGTAACCCTGGCCGGCCTGGCTTACGGCCAGACGGTGCTGGCGCGCTCGATCAAATCGGCGGGGATGGAATGGGATCCAAGCGAGGCACACTCGGCGATCTACGACGCCGAGATGACCGCGGCGCTATTCTGCAAGATTGTCAATGATTTCGGTTTTCTACAACCCTGATCCGAAAATTGCCTTATACTCCAGTCAATCAACTCGATCCCCCTCACCTTGCGCAAAGAAGATCTCTCCATAATCGTCGTCGATGACCTTCAGTTCAGTCGAGAGGTTGTCAAATCAGGCCTGAGCAAATCGGGCTTCATGGATATTCGCACCGCGGCGTCAGCCGACGAGGCGCTCTACCTGCTCAATCAGCGACGCGCGCACGTCGTGCTCGCCGATTTCTGGATGCCGGGGATGAATGGCCTCGAGATGACCGATCTGATTCGACGTTGGGATGAAAACAATGATCGTTACACCGGTATCGTGCTGCTGACCGCGGAAGACACGGCGTCGAGTATCGTGGTTGCGTTCGACCGCGGCGTCGACGATTTCATATCAAAATCGGCCAACCAGTTCGAACTCGCGGCCAGGGTGTTTGGCGCCGGCCGCAATGCCTTCCAGCAAAACGCACTGCGCGAACGCATGCGCAGGGTCAGCAGCCAGTTTCTGCGCGTTAAGCAATACAACCTGCAGGACCCGGAAACCAACCTGCCGAACCGCGCTCAGCTCGAGCTGCATATCGAGTCTCTGATAGAGCACTGCCAGGCGCGCGGGGGCGGCATCGGGGTTGGTATGATCGAGGTCAATTCATCCAACAAGGAGTTGCGCCTCGGTACCTTGAAGACAATCGCCAATTCGATCCAGCTGTCGCTGCGGCCGATGGACATGGTGGCGCGCTTCAACCTCAATACCTTTGCCGTATCGGTGCATTACCACGATCCCCAGGTTTTCAATCCGGACCTGTTCCATCGCCTGATTCAAAGCATCAAACGTCACACGATGCAGACCACAGACCAGGGCAAGCAGATGCAAATCGCAATTGGAGTCTGGCACGGCCATGACTTCGATCCGGCACCTTCGGTGGCCGATATTATCAGCAACGTTCGCCAGGCCTCTGCGCCGATACAATAATCAGCAACAATATAAATCCCTCGCAATCACAAGAGATTTTTTATGCCATGGGTAAGTTGCAAGATCCCGGATAACGCTGACGCGTTTCCGGGATGACGCCGCCTCAGGGCGGCGTCAGCTGGCTTTCTTTTCCAGCGCCGCCGTGGCGAGCTTTTCGAGTTCGCCGGATTGATGCATTTCCAGCGTGATATCGCAACCGCCGATCAACTCGCCGTCGACATAGACCTGCGGAAAAGTCGGCCAGTCGGCAAAGCGCGGCAGGTTTTGAAAGATTTCCGGATCGGATAATACATTGACGTAAGCAAACTCGATGCCCAGCGATTTCAGGGCTTCGGCGGTGCGGCTGGAAAATCCACACTGCGGTAACTGCGGTGTGCCTTTCATGTAGATAAGAACCGGGTAGGTTTCGACTTGCTGCTTAATGCGTTCCAGGACGTCCATTCAATACCTCTAAAGAATAACCAAGCAAAATACTAAGGTATTATCATAACCGTTTTTTTCAAGCATGAAAACGAGATCGGCCGATTTTTTCAAAGGGTATCTATATGCTGCTGAAGCCAGTATTCCAGCAGCGCACTGTGCCACAGCTTGCTGCCGTTGAGACGCGTGAAATGCTGCTCGGGCTCGGCCAGCAGACGATCGATATAGCTCCGGTTAAACAGACCCCGTTCCAGGCTGCGCCGACTGTTGAGCGTGTCTGACATGAACTGGTAAAAATCGCCGCGCACGTATTTTAACGCCGGCATCGGGAAATACCCCTTGGGTCGATCGATCACAGCATCAGGAATCCGACCACGCGCAATCTCCTTGAGAACGCCCTTGCCCTGATGTTTTAGCTTCAACTCCGGCGGGCAGGAGGCCGCCAGTTCGACCAGTTGATGATCGAGGAAAGGCACCCGCGCCTCCAGGCCCCAGGCCATGGTCATATTGTCGACCCGCTTGACCGGATCGTCGACGATCAGCGTAGTGACATCGAAGCGCAGCACGGCGTCGAGGAAACTATCGGCCTGCTCGGTATTCAGGTTGTCCTCGATCAGCTGCGCGGTATGGTCTTCACCGCGGTAGGCAGCAGCCACGCTATCGCAGAATTCGTCATGGTCACGATCGACATAGCGATTTGCAAAACGTGGCAATATTGGCTCGTCCTGCGCGGCCCACATTTGCGCATACCAGAAATAGCCGGCAAATACCTCGTCCGCTCCCTGCCCGCTTTGCACCACCTTGACCGATTTGGAAACCTGCTCGGACAGCAGATAAAAAGCGACCGCATCCTGGCCAACCATCGGTTCCGCCATTGCGGCCACCGCTTCCGGCAAGCGCGTCAGCACCTCGTCGTTGGGTATCAGGAATTTTTGATGATCGGTGGCATAGCGCTGGGCCACCGGATCGGAAAACTCGAACTCGTTACCGCGCTCCTCCGGCTGGTCCTCGAAACCGATACTGAAGGTGCGGATATCGTGCTGCCCGGCTTCGGCAAGCAGGGCCACCAGCAAACTCGAGTCGAGCCCCCCGGAGAGCAGCACGCCAACCGGCACATCGGCTATGGTGAGCCGCTTCTTGACCGCCTGCATCAAAGAATCGTGAATTGCATCGTTCCATTCATCGGCGGTCAGGGGTTCGGCGGGACGCGATGCCCGCAGTGACCAGTAGCGCTGCTCGGATATCTTGCCGTCCCGAGTGATTCGCATCGAATAGGCGGGACGGCATTTCCGAATCGACTTGATCAACGTGCGTGGCGCGGGAATTACCGCATGCAGGCTTAACTGGTGATGCAGTCCGACCGGATCGATATCGGTGGCGAACAAACCGGTAGCCAGTAACGCCTGGGGATTCGACGCGAAGTAAAACCCGGCCGGTGAAACCGCGTAATATAGCGGCTTAATACCCATGCGATCACGCGCCAGGAACAGGTTTTGCTGCTGCGAGTCCCAGATAGCAAAGGCAAACATGCCGTGCAGGCGCTCGACACAGTCGTCGCCCCAGCAGGCGTAGGCGTTGATGATGACCTCGGTATCGCTATGGGAATTGAAACGGTAGCCCTTGCCGATCAGGATCTCGCGTAACTCGGGGTAATTGTAAATGGTGCCATTGAAAACGATCGCGTAACGGCCGCTGCTGTCCTGCATCGGCTGATGCCCGGCAGGCGACAGGTCGATGATCGACAGCCGTCGATGCCCGAGCATTACCGGACCATCGAAAAACTCCCCCTTGTCATCCGGACCGCGGCGCGCAACCCGCTCCGACATCCGTTCTGCATGCTCGGAATTGATCGCATTTCCATCGAAACTCAGGGCACCAAACAAGCCGCACATACAACCTCGCAAATACTGTCAAAGCCCAGGCTAGCCGACCTAGAGATTCATTGCACCCTATTCCGAAAGTCCTTATACTGCGCCGCGTATAGCGGGCGTGGGCAACCACACATACCAATAACCGTATTCTAAACATTTATAATCGGGAGTCATCCATGAATCCGTTAAAATCAATCACTGGCACTATCATAACCGGCGTGGTTATCGCCGCGATCGTGATGATTGCCTTTGCCGATGGCATTAGCTCTTCTGTGCAGTGGACTGTCTGGGTACACGCACTGTCTGGCGTCGCCTGGATTGGCTTGCTCTACTACTTCAACTTCGTGCAGGTTCCCGGTGTCGCCAAGGCGCTGTCCGAGGCCGATAGCGGAGGCCCCGGACCGGCGGCAATCAACAAGTATGTCGCACCTACCGCGCTGCTGTGGTTTCGCTGGGCAGCAGTCGTCACCTGGCTATCGGGGGCCTCGTTACTCGCCAACTACGGTATTCTGGGTGCCGCTTTTACCTTTCAGGAGGGCGCCGCGGTCATTGGTGTAGGCGCATGGCTGGGTACCATCATGCTGTTTAACGTGTGGGTATTGATCTGGCCAAACCAGAAAAAGATCCTTGGCCTCGACGGAAAATCTCACGAACCTGAGGTGATCGCCAAGGCCAAGACTGTCGCGCTGATGGCCTCACGCACCAACACCGCGCTATCGATTCCGATGCTGTTATCGATGACAGCCTATGCCCACGGCGGCTACCCTTTCTAGCCGACTACCGCGAAGATCGACAAAGCCCCGCCATGGCGGGGCTTTTTTTTTGCTCTAAAAAGCTTGAAATCGCTGTGAATCAATGTATGTTTGACCGCTTTTTTCACGCACAAAGCCGATGTCCGATCATCTCGTCCATGCCTACCAATCGATGCCGGTGAGTTTCACTCGCGGCGATGGCTGCTACCTGTGGGATAGCGACGGCAAGCAATACCTGGATGCACTCTGCGGCATTTCGGTGACAAGCCTCGGGCATAACCTGCCGGCTCTAACCGCCGCGATCCAGGAGCAGGCAGCCACCCTGCTACACACGTCGAACCTGTATTCCATCATCTGGCAGCACAAACTGGCGGACCTGCTGTGCGAAAACGCACAGATGGACCGGGTTTTCTTCGGCAACTCGGGCGCCGAGGCGAACGAGGCCGCAATCAAACTGGCGCGTCTCTACGGCCATCAGCAGGGAATCGACAATCCACAAATCGTGGTGATGCAACACGGTTTCCATGGTCGCACCATGGCGACCCTGAGCGCCACCGGCAGTCGCAAGGTGCAGGCCGGTTTCGAACCGCTGGTATCGGGCTTCGTGCGCGTACCCTACAACGATATCGATGCGATCAGCGCGGTTGCCGAGAATAATCGCAATGTCGTGGCGATCCTGGTTGAGCCGGTACAGGGTGAGGCCGGAATCGTGATTCCTGACGCGGGTTACCTGAAGGCGTTGCGACAAATTTGCGATCGCAACGACTGGCTGCTGATGCTGGACGAGGTTCAGTCCGGTATGGGCCGCAGCGGCAAGCTGTTTGCCTGCCAGCACGAAGCCGTCATCCCCGACGTCATGACACTGGCAAAGGCGCTCGGAAACGGGGTGCCGATCGGTGCCTGTGTTTGCGCAGGCAAGGCCGCCGAGGTCATCAAGCCCGGTAACCACGGCTCCACCTTTGGCGGTAATCCACTCGCCAGCCGCGCCGCCTTCACGGTGCTCGACTATATGATAAAAAACAGGATTGCGGACAATGCCGAACAACGCGGCCAGCAACTGTTTGGCGAGCTGCAGCAGGGCCTCGCGGGCAATAGCCAGGTAGCGGAAGTGCGCCATCTCGGGCTGCTGCTAGCAGTCGAGCTGAAAATTCCCTGCCCGCAACTGGTAAGCCGTGCGCTGGAGCATGGATTGCTAATCAACGTGACCGCCACAAACGTCGTGCGCCTGCTGCCGCCGTTGATTATGAATGAAGCGCAGACCTCCGAACTGGCCACCAGGCTGGTTGACTGTATAAACACGTTCACCGGGTAGTATTATGCCGACTCGTCATTTTCTGAGCCTGCTGGATTTCACCAGCGACGAACTACGGGCATTGATTGCGCAGGCCATCGATGTCAAACAAAAGCTGAAACAGGGGATTTCGCATACGCCGCTCGCGGGCAAGCTGCTGGCGATGATCTTCGAGAAGTCATCGACCCGAACGCGCGTCTCCTTCGAAGCGGGCATGTACCAGCTCGGCGGGCAGGCGATGTTCTTGTCGCCGCGAGACAGCCACCTGGGCCGGGGCGAACCCATCGAGGACAGCGCCCGGGTCATCTCGAGCATGGTGGACGGAATCCTGATCCGCACCTTCGGCCACGATCGTATCGAAACCCTGGCGCGAAACTCGCGCGTCCCGGTCATCAATGGCCTCAGCGACCTGCTGCATCCCTGCCAGTTACTGGCCGATATGCAGACCTGGTTCGAGCAGCGTGGCGACATCGCCGGCGCCGCTGTCGCCTGGATCGGCGATGGCAACAACATGTGTCATTCCTACATCAATGCGGCGCTTAGATTTGATTTCAGCTTGCGCATCGCCTGTCCCAGCGGGCACGAGCCCGATTCTACCCTGCTCGAATCCGGTGGAGACCGTGTCAGCCTGCACCAGAGCGCGACCGAGGCCGCCACGAATGCGGACCTGGTGGTTACCGACGTCTGGGCGAGCATGGGACAGGAAGCAGAACAGCAGCAAAGGATAGAGGCTTTTTCGAGTTACCAGGTGAACCGGGACGTCATGGCGCAGGCTAATAAGGACGCCCTTTTCATGCATTGCCTGCCAGCCCATCGCGGCGAAGAGGTTACCAGCGAAGTGCTAGAGAGCGCACAATCGGTGATCTGGGAAGAGGCCGAAAACCGGCTGCACGCTCAGAAAGCGCTACTCGAAACCCTGCTGCGTCCCCCGGTTTAACCTTCGAGCACTTCGAGCCGGTTGCGACCGCGCTCCGAGGCAAGCTTGAGGGCGGTATCGACCCGGCCCAACAGTTCGCGCGACGACGAACCGGGCTTAACGCTCTGGCTACCGAGACCGACACTCATCGTCAAATAAGGACCCACGCGGGACTTGGCGTGCTCAATTTCTTGCTGCGCCAGTTCCTGCATAATGTCCTCCGCTATTCGACGCGCATTTTCGCAACTGACCCCGGGCAACAGCAACGCAAATTCGGCACCATGCAGGCGCGCCGCCATCTGGCTTTGATGGGAAATCTGGTTACTCAACATGGTGGCAACCTGGCGCAGGTAGCGATCGCCGGTATCGAGCCCGTAGTGCGCGTTGAATTCGTGGTAGTAATCGATATTCAGTTTTATCAACGAAACCGGCAAGTTGTTGCCCTGAAACTGGCGCCAGGTATCTTCCAGGTGAACCCGGAAAGCGCGGTAATTGGAGAGCCCGGTTAGCTCGTCGGTGGTCGATATTTTTTCCAGCGCCTTGTTGCTTTGCGACACCGACTCGAGCAGACGTTGCAGGTCCTCGATCAGGGCCTCGTTGTCAAAGCGATAGTAAAGCGCGTCGTGCACCAGCTGGTTCATACGCTTTACGCTAATCCAGCCGGCAACCATGAAAAATATATAAAGACAACTGAGCACATAGCTGGTTGGATTATTCTGTAAAAACAACCAGATCGTCACCGGCGCCATCATCGTCACCATGTAGGAAACATATACACCGAACGATGTCGACAGGTAGGCGATCGCGCCGGCACACATCGTCAACAACATTGCATGCAGGATAATTTGCACGTTGGCCGTTATATAAGGCATCAAAATCGCCGCGCCACCGCCGAGGACCAGGCCGGTAATCACGACGCCGACAAAGAATCGCTGATGCCAGAGTCGGTAAGGAAAAAACGACTTGTTGCTAATACCGAGGAACCGCTGCAGACCGCGCCAGCGCAGCAACAGTACCAGGCAGAGCAGACCGAACCATCCGACAACCCAGTATTCACGACCCTGAATCGACAATTCCACGTATGCCAGCGAAGCCGCCAGCAGTGATACGAAAGTAGTAATGTATATGCCGAAGCGGAAGCGATGGTAGAGAAATGCAACGAGTTCCTGCTGTTGCAACTGATGACTGCTGACTGAGTGGCTTTCGCTATTGATCTCGAATTCCCTTTGTGGTCTATGTTAGCCACATCGAATGTAATATAGTCTGTTTCGAGTTTAGCGGATATCAGCAAACATGAGCAACACGCAGGAGTACGTGCAATGGTTTCGGGGCGCCGCGCCCTACATCAAGGCGCACCGCAAGAAAACCTTCGTCATCATGGTGTCGGATGAAGTGGTTTATTCAGACCGATTCATCGGGCTGGTGCACGACATTGCCCTGCTCAACCATCTCGGTATCAAGCTGGTCATACTGCACGCCAGCCGCAACAGTATCGACAAGCACCTGGCAGACAACAACCTGCAATCCCGGTTTCACAACAATATCAGGATTACCGATTCCGAGACGCTGCCTTTCGTGGTCCAGGCCATCAACGAAGTAAAAACATATTTCGAATCACAGCTGTCGATGGGCTTGCCGAACACCCCCATGTCCGGGTCTGAAATTTCGCTAACCGGCGGTAATTTTGTCATCGGCATGCCGCTGGGTGTCATCGACGGCGTCGATATGCAGCATTCGGGCAAGGTGCGTGCGATCAGGCACGAAGCAATCAATGAGCTGCTGGCAATGAACCATGTCGTGCTGTTATCGAACCTCGGTTACTCGCGCACCGGCGAAGTTTTCAACCTGCCCACCGAAGAGCTTGCCGCCGAAGTGGCGCGCGTGCTGAAAGCCGACAAGCTTATCTATGTTCAGCAGCAACGTGCCGACGCAGATAATAACCTTGCGAGCACGTTGTCGACCAGCCAGTGCGAGGAGCTGCTGGCAGACGATACCACGCCCAAAGACCTGAAGAACCTGCTACACCAGGCGATCCAGGCGATCCAGGCGCAGGTCAAGCGAGTGCACATCATCGACCAGCAGGTCGATGGCGGACTGCTGCTCGAACTGTTCACCCGCGATGGTTACGGCCTAATGGTGACCAATCTTTTCTACGAAGGCAGCCGCAGCGCCAACATCGACGACGTCGGGGGAATCCTGAGCCTGATCGAGCCGCTCGAGGCCAGCGGCGTGCTGGTGGTCAGATCACGCGAACAAATGGAGCTCGAAATCAGGCATTTTCAGGTGATCGAAAAAGACGGCATGATTATCGCGTGCATCGCCTGCATACCGGACGATGAAGAAAAAATGGCTGAAATCGCCTGTCTCGCGGTACACGAGGACTACCAGGGCGCCGGGCTGGGCCGCCAGTTGCTGCACAGCGCCGAACAGCAGGCTTCACGGCACGGCATTTCGCAACTCTATACGCTGACCACGCGCACCTCGCACTGGTTTATCGAAAACGGTTTCAGCGAGTCCCGGGACTTCGTGCTACCCGCATCGAAACGTGCAAAATACAGTCCCGAGCGCGGATCAAAAATTCTGACCCGGTCGATCTGATGCCATACGACCTCAGCAACTACCTCGTCATCGGCGTATCATCGCGCGCCCTGTTCGATCTCAGCCTGGAGAACGAGATCTATGAAAAAGAAGGACTCGAAGCTTATTGCAGCTATCAACTGGAACACGAAAACGATGTTCTGAAGCCGGGTACCGGTTTTGCACTGATCGAGGCGATCCTGGGCATAAACGACATCGAAGCCGGCGTGCGTCGCACCGAGGTCGTGATTATTTCGCGTAATTCAGCCGATACCAGCTTGCGCATTTCGAACTCGATCGACAATTATCGTCTCGACATCACGCGCGCGGCCTTCACCGGCGGCGAGCCGGTGGCCAAGTATCTGAACGCCTTCGAAGTAGACCTGTTCCTGTCAGCCACCGAGGAAGACGTACAGGCCGCGGTCGAATCGAATGTCGCCGCCGGATTGATTTATGATGGCCCCAGCCACAACCGCGAGGATCCGTTGAAGCAGATCAGGATAGCCTTCGATGGCGACGCGGTGCTGTTCTCCAAGGAATCGGAAATGATTTACCAGCGACAGGGGCTAGAAGCTTTCATTGCACACGAAAAGGAAAACGCGCAGCAACCGCTACCGGAGGGACCTTTCGCCAAACTTCTGAAGACATTGTCCTTCCTGCAATTCGACCTGGATAGCAAGTTCGCCCAGGATCGGCCTCCGATTCGCACCGCCCTGGTAACGGCACGTAACAGCCCGGCACACGAAAGAGTCATCCGCACGCTGCGAACCTGGAACGTACGCATCGACGAAACCTTTTTCCTGGGAGGCGTGCCGAAGCACAAGATACTGGAATCTTTCGCGCCTCATATCTTCTTCGACGATCAGCATCAGCACTGCGAGGGAGCGGCCCAGGTCGTGCCCACGGCACGAGTGCCGCACCGGGACGATGAAACAAAAACGGCCTGATTAACAGGCCGTTCTAATTTCAGGGTGGAGCCGCGCGTCAGTCGTCGCGACGCTGCTTCTCCAGGCGTTCGTGCTTTTCCTGGGCTTCCACGGTAAGCGTGGCAATTGGCCTCGCTTCCAGCCGGAACAATCCGATCTCCTCGCCGGTGTCATCGCAATATCCGTAACTGCCGTCGGCAACCCTGGAAAGCGCCGCATCGATCTTGTTGACCAGCTTGCGGTAACGATCGCGAGTGCGCAGTTCCAGCGCGGCGTCGGTTTCCAGCGAAGCGCGATCGTTTATATCGGGTTCCTGCCAGTTCTCTTCTTTCAGATGTGAAATGGTATTTTCGGATTCCTGCAGCAGCTCGGCCCGCCAGGCTAGCAATTTCTGGCGAAAGTACTCGAGCTGCATCGGCGACATATAGTCTTCTTTCGGGGAAGGCTTGTAGCCCTCGGGTAATTCTACTGTCATTGATTCGCGCTCCAATAATGACCCGTAACAATAAAAGGCGGGCAGTATAGGGACGTTTATTCGGTTCAGCAAGTCGCTAGCGGACTTTTTATTGATCAGCTTGAATTCTGCCCGAATGTGGTCCATTTTCATGAGATTTTCGGCTGCTCAACGACATGGCCGGGCGCGTTCCGGCGCACCAGCTCGGGAGACCCCGCACCAGCAAGAATTGCATGCGCTTTATTGTTTTATCGCTATAATCATAGACTTATCCGCTAAATATAAAGCAAACTCAAACCAGTACCCCATGTTCCTCTTACGCCTGATAATTTTACTCGCTCTCGTGCTGGCACTGCTTTGGCTGGTAAAGCGCCTGTTTAGCGGGGATCCAGAGCCGGAACAACTGGAATCGGGTAAATCCGAAAACATGCGACAGTGCAAGTATTGCGGCGTACACGTACCCGAATCATCGGTGATATCGGTCGACGACCAACACTATTGCTGCCAGGAACATGCAGACCTTGACCAGCATTAATCCGCTCGCAAGCGGATATCGACCGCGCTCGACCAGCTGGACCTCGGTTCGGTTGCTGAACGTCTATCGCCTCGGCTTGGCGGCCATATTTTTCGCGCAAAGCTTTGTCAGCCCCTCCCCGCTGCTGAACATCGTCAACCTATCGCTCTATTCCTGGACCAGCTTCGCCTTCCTGCTGCTGGCCATGGTCTGGATCGTGGCGGCCTGGATCGAGCGGCGCGGCTTCAAGAGCCAGGTTACGCTGCAAATCTATAGCGACACGATCATCATCATCCTGCTGATGCATGCCTGCGGCGGTATTTCCAGCGGGCTCGGCATGCTATTGATCATCTCGGTGGCGGTATCGAGCCTGCTGACCGAGCAGGCCTTGGCAATTCTGTTTGCCTCGCTGGCATCGCTGGGACTGTTGACCCAGCACATCTACTCGGTGATAAACCTGCCCGGATATACCGGCACCTCTACCCAGGTGGGTATTCTCGGAGCGAGCTTGATCGCAACCGCGATCGTGACGCATCACCTGATGACGCGGGTTCGCAGCAGTGAGCAGTTGATTCAGCAACGCGAGCGCGATGTTGCGTTATTGTCAGCGCTGAACCAGGAAATTATCGAGAACCTGCAGGCAGGGGTTATCGTGCTGAGCCGCGATGACCGGATCCGGCACATCAACCAGGCTGCGCTGGACCTGCTGCACCTGGCGAACATCAGGTCGATTTCACTGCAAAAAGATTGCCCCAGGGTGCTGGCTGCCCTGGAAGCCTGGCGCAACAATTCGGAAGATTCGACGGCTTCGCTGCCACCCGGGACAGGCATGGACAATATCCAGATCAGCTTTCGCGAACTGCAAAGCGAGGGGCAGCCCAATACGATGATATTTCTCAACGACGTGTCGTCGATTCGAGACAGCATGCAGCAGGCCAAACTCGCCTCGCTGGGTCACCTGACTGCAAGTATCGCCCATGAAATCAGGAACCCGCTGGGCGCGATTTCCTACGCCGCCGAATTGCTCAATGAAAACGAAGAACTGGCCGAGACGGACGAGCGCATGATCGAAATAATCAACCTGCACACGCTGCGTATCAATAATATCATCGAAGACATCCTGAAGATCTCGCGCAGCAGTCCGACCGCCAAGGAGCGAATCGACCTCGAAACCTGGCTGCCCGGCTTTATCGACGATTTCTGCCAATCCGGCCTGGCGCGGCCCGAATCGTTCGAGCTCGAAATGGAAGTGGGGCATCTGGTCCTGCTGTTCGATGCCGGCCACCTGGCGCAAATTTTGACCAACCTCTGCACCAACGCGGTGGTGCACGGCGACAACGACGACCCGATCACGATCCGGGTTTTCGCCACCGAGGCTTACCCACTTTGTATCGAGGTTGCCGACCGCGGGCCCGGGGTCGACGCCGAAATCCTGGACCAGATTTTCGAACCGTTTTACACCACCAGCCACGAGGGCTCCGGTCTCGGGCTATATATCTGCGGGCAACTGTGCGAACTCAACAACGCATTTATTACCGCCAGGGCAAACCAGTTCAACGGCACCAGCTTCATCCTGCAGATGACTTCGCTCGCGATTGGGGCGGAAACCGGGCCGAATCAATGACCAGGCAGCGCGTTTTAATCGTCGATGACGAACCCGATATCCGGGAATTGCTGGAAATTACGCTGTTGCGAATGGGCCTCGAAACGCGCAGCGCCGAAGACTACAGCAACGCCACGCGGTTACTGCACGACGAATCCTTCGACCTGTGCCTGACCGATATGAAGCTGCCCGACGGTGACGGCATCGCGCTGGTCGAATACATTCAGCAACACTGCCCGAACACGCCGACCGCGGTCATTACCGCTCACGGCAGTATCGACCTCGCGATCAAGGCGATGAAATGCGGCGCGTTCGATTTCGTCTCCAAGCCGGTGTCGCTCGAAACCTTGCGCAATCTGGTCGACAAGGCCCTGACCCTGCCCAGTTCGCCGCAGCTTGCCGGCGACCCGGCGGATACCAGGTACCAGATCATCGGCGATTCCGCCGTGATGGGGGAACTCAAGCGTTCGATCGCAAAATTCGCCCGCAGCCAGGCGCCGGTGTTTATTAGCGGCGCCTCGGGCACCGGCAAGGAACTGGTCGCGCGGCAGATACACCTGCAAGGTTCGCGCGCCGGCGCCGCCTTTATCGCCGTGAACTGTGGCGCCATCCCGTCCGAATTGATGGAGAGCGAGTTTTTCGGACACCTGAAGGGCAGCTTCACCGGTGCCACCAGCGACAACGAGGGATTGTTCAAGGCGGCCAACGGCGGCACGCTGTTTCTCGACGAAAT
>JAACFA010000257.1 GCA_009937625.1 Gammaproteobacteria bacterium
TGTCGCATTTGCGACATTCGCCAGGTAGGCAAAGACCTACGCTTGACTTTAAATCTCAACCAGGATTAATCGTGTCGACCATTGTTGCCGTAGTGAAGCATAATCGCACCTGTATAGCCGCCGACAGCCTGACCAGTTTCGGGGATACGCGGCAACCGGCGGAATTCGTCAGCGATTACGAAAAAATAATAGCTTTTGCAGACGGTAACTATATTGGTATCGTCGGCAGCGCGGCGCATCACCTCGTGATGCAGAATCTGCTGCAGAAACACGCTGAAAAAGTTGATTTTTCCGATCGCTTTCATATTTTCGAATCGATGCGGCAACTGCACCCGGTTCTGAAGGAAGAATATTTTCTCAACAGCAAGGACGAGGACGACGATTCCTACGAATCGTCCAGGGTCGATGCGCTGATAATGAATCGCGGCGGTATTTTCGGGCTTTACTCGTTGCGTGAAGTCGATCAGTACACGCGTTTCTGGGCGGTGGGCTCGGGCGCCGAGTTCGCGCTTGGTGCGATGCACGTGGCTTACGATTTATTCGACGACGCGGATGCGATTGCGCGCGCCGGGGTCGAGGCCGGGGCCTGTTTCGACAGCGGCAGCGCGTTGCCGATGACCAGTTACAGTCTGGAATTAGCTTAATGTTTACCGGAACAGGGTGGAGACATCCGGCTCACGATCGCCTGTGGCGAGCTCGACCTGTCGCGCACCCGGCTCGGCGACAGCATCGCGGTTAATGGCGCCTGCCTGACGGCGATAGAACTCGGAACGTATTCGTTTTGCGCCGACGTGTCGGTGGAAACGATGAATAAAACCAGCCTGGGCGATCTCGCGCCCGGTAGCCCGGTGAATCTCGAACCTGCGCTGACCTTGAGTGACGCACTCGGCGGGCACCTGGTGAGCGGTCATGTCGACGGCGTGGGTGCGCTGGTGGAAATGGAGCCCGACGCGCGCTCGATTCGCTATCGCTTCGAAATCGATCCGTCGCTGCAGCACTATATCGCGGCCAAGGGCTCGGTCACGGTGGATGGCACCAGCCTCACGGTAAACGGCGTCGAAGGCAACCGCTTTGACGTCAACATCGTGCCGCACACGCAGCAGAAAACCGTTTTCCAGTACTATCAACCGGGTTCCCGGGTTAACATCGAAGTCGACATCATTGCGCGCTATCTCGAGCGTTTGTTGCAGGGTCGGGCCGATACCGGCGAAGACAAAGACCAACGGCTGCTCGAAACCCTGATAAAATCAGGATTTATAAATCATGAATAAGCCAGTAAAGCTTGATATGAAATTGAACTCTACCCAGGAAATTATCGACGACATCAAGGCCGGCAAAATGGTCGTGATCATGGACGATGAGGACCGGGAAAACGAAGGCGACATCCTGATGGCCGCCGAGGCGGTGACCGCCGACCACATTAATTTCATGGCCAAGCATGGGCGCGGACTGATTTGCCTGACGCTGTCGGAACAGCGCTGCAAGCAGCTGCGCCTGCCATTGATGGTAGGGGATAACCGCGCCGCGATGGAAACTAATTTCACGGTCTCGATCGAGGCGGCGGAAGGCGTTACCACCGGGATCTCGGCGGCAGACCGCGCCACCACGATCCACGCGGCAATCAAGCCTGATGCAACCCCCGAGAGCATCGTGCAGCCCGGGCATATTTTTCCGGTTATGGCGCGTAAGGGCGGGGTGCTGTTTCGCGCCGGCCATACCGAGGCGGGTTGCGACCTGGCTCGTATCGCTGGATTCGAGCCGGCTGCGGTCATCGTCGAGATTCTGAATGACGATGGTTCCATGGCGCGCCGCAAGGATCTCGAAAAATTCGCGATGAAGCACGGGCTTAAAATCGGCACCATCGAGGACTTGATTCGTTATCGGATCGAAAACGAACATACCGTGGAGCGTATCGTCGAGTCGCGTTTTCCGACCGATTTCGGCGAGTTCATGCTTTACGCCTTCGAGGACAGTATTGCGCAGGAGCTGCACCTCGCGCTAGTCAAGGGCAAGGTCGATCCCGACAAACCGATTCCGGTACGGGTGCACGTGCAGAATACGCTGATCGATTCGCTGGCGGGCATCAAAGGTCGCGGCTGGCCGCTGCGTGACGTGATGCAGACCATCGACAGCGCGGGCGAGGGCGTCATTGTGTTTCTGCGTCAACCGGAAACCCCGAGGGACATGGTGCAACAGATCGAAGCGATGATCCACGGGCATGGCGACGAGGATCACGGCGACGATCAGCGCACCTACGGTATCGGCGCACAGATCCTGGCCGACCTCGGGGTGCGTAAAATGAGCCTGTTGAGTGCGCCCAAGGTTTTTCATGGCCTTGCGGGCTTCGGGCTCGAAGTGGTTAATTATTATTCAGACCAGGAGTAGAGCAATGACTAATGCCAGCAGAATCGACGGTGACCTGACGGTCGGCAAGGCAAAGATCGCGATTGTCGTCGGGCGCTTTAATGGCTTTATCGTCGAAAGCCTGTTAAGCGCCGCGCTGGATACGCTGCAGCGCGCTGGAATCGACGGCAAGGACATTACCGTGAGCCACGTCCCCGGTGCGTTAGAAATCCCGCTGGCGGTGCAAACCTACGCGGCCGCCGGCAAGCATGATGCGGTCATCGCGCTGGGTGCGGTGATTCGCGGCGCAACGCCGCATTTCGATATCGTCGCCGGCGAGAGCGCCAAGGCGCTGTCGTCGCTTGCACTAGCGCATTCGCTGCCGGTAATCAACGCGATACTGACGACTGATACCATCGAACAGGCAATCGAGCGCGCCGGCACCAAGGCGGGCAACAAGGGCGCTGATGCCGCCATGAGCGCAATGGAAATGATCAGCCTGCTGCGCAAGATCAAGTAAGCCGACGATTTCCCAGTGAATGACAAGGCCCGGTTTATCAAGAAACGCAAGCACGCCCGCGACAAGGCCCTGCAGGCCCTTTACCAGTGGCAGCTATCGGGCGAGGATCTCGACTGGATAAGGGATCATTATCTCCAGGAGCAGGGCGTTGCCTCTGGCGACGAAGAGTATTTTCTCGAGCTGCTGTACCAGATTCCGCCGCAGGCCGAGGCGCTTGACGCGCGTTATCGCAACTATGTCACCAACTTCGAGGACCATCTCGATCCTATCGAAACCAATATACTGCGCATCGCCACCTACGAGCTGGAGCGTCATCCCGAAATCCCTTACAAGGTGGTGATAAACGAAGCGATCAACCTGGCCAAGACCTATGGCGCGGACGACAGCCACAAGTTCGTCAACGGGGTGCTCGATCCGTTATGTCTGGAGTTACGTAAAACCGAAACCGGCAGCTAGCCGGCACGTCGGGGATAGCGATGGCGAACGAATTTGCGATCATCGAACAGTATTTCAGCGCTATCGGTAAACCCTCGGTAGATACGGTGCTCGGAATCGGCGACGACGCGGCAGTGGTCGATATCCCGCATGACCAGCAGCTCGTAGTGTGCATGGATACCCTGATCTCGGGAACTCACTTCCCGCCGGATACCAGCCCCGCAGATATCGCCTACAAGTCGCTTGCGGTAAACCTCAGCGATCTCGCGGCAATGGGCGCTAGCCCGGCGTGGTTCCTGCTTTCGCTGACCCTCGAAGACAACGATAGCCGCTGGTTGACGCAGTTTGCCAATGGTTTGAAACAGGCCGCGGACCAGTTCGATCTGCAGCTGATTGGTGGCGATACCTGCAAGGGCAAGCTTGCGATCAGCATTCAGGTCGCGGGCTACGTTCCACGAGACCGGTTTGTGACGCGCGCTGGCGCCGCCGTTGGAGATATCGTCCTGGTAACGGGAGAGCTCGGTAATGCGGCGCTGGGGCTGGCGCAGAGCAGGGGCGAAGTGGACCTACCGCAAATGCTGCGTGCGAAATGTGCGCTGGCGCTGAATCGGCCGCAACCGCGGCTCGAGCTGGCGCCTTTCCTGCGCGAATATGCCAGCTCGGCCATCGATGTGGCGCCCGGGTCGCCCGGGAGGCGCTGCCGATAAACGCCTGGATCGAGCAGCAGGGCTGCTACGACTATGCGCTCGAAGGCGGAGACGATTACCAGATCTGTTGTACGGTTGCCGCCAGTCGACGTGCCGAAATCGAGCGCTGGAATCGCGAGCACCCGAATTGCCGGTTGACGCCAATCGGCGAGATTACGGATAGCGGCTATAGCCTGCGCGACGGCGACCAGCTGGTCGATCTGGCGCAGCGGCAGGGGTATCGACACTTTGACTAGGATCTCGCCCCGGCTGTTACTGAACCCGCTGCATTTACTGTCGCTCGGGTTCGGCTCAGGGCTGGCGCCGCTGGCGCCGGGCACCTGCGGCACCCTGGTCGCGGTGCCGTTCTACCTGTTGCTCGCGCAATTGAGCCTGCCCTGGTACTTGCTGGCAGTCGCTATCGGCTTTACCGTGGGCGTGCTGTTATGCCGTTACACCAGCGCCGCGCTCGGGGTACACGATCACCCCGGCATCGTGTGGGACGAATTTGTCGGCTACTGGATCACGATGATCGCGGTGCCGTTTGCCTGGCAATGGATACTGCTTGGATTTGTGCTATTTAGAGTGTTTGACATTATCAAGCCCTGGCCGGTTAAAACCGCGGATGCAAAGATGAAAGGTGGACTCGGGATCATGATCGACGACGTGCTGGCGGGATTATACGCCCTGGCCTGTATGCACCTGGCCTTGTGGGTTGCAGGCTAAACCATGGCCAGCCGCCTGATCCTGCCCTTGTTGCTGCTAAACCTGGCACTGAGCGTGGCGCACGCCGACGAGACCAGGGTAAAGGTGATCGCGTTGTTTGCCGACAAGGCCCTGCTGCAGGTCGGTGAGCAGAAGAAAATTGTCAGTAAAGGGGAAACCTTCGAGGGAGTGCTGCTGCAATCGGCTTCGGGACGGGGCGCGGTGGTCGTCGTCGACGGTAACGAGATGAAGTTGGGGCTAAACCAGTCAATCGCAGGCAACTTCAAGAAGCCGGAACGCAACAGTCTCAGAATCTATCCCGATGCGCTCGGCATGTATTTTGTCGACGGTGCGATAAATGGGGAGAAAACGCGTTTCCTGGTCGATACTGGCGCGACCTATGTGACTTTGAGCGGCAACAAGGCCGGCCAGCTCGGGATTGATTTTCGCAAGGGTAGCCCAAGCCAGGTGCAAACCGCCGCCGCGGTGGTGACGGCCTGGACGGTCAAGCTCGATTCGGTCAGCGTTGGCGGAATCCGCATGAGCAATATCGACGCCACGGTGATCGGCGGCGACCAGCCGTTCGAGGTGCTGCTCGGCAATTCTTTCCTGCAGCACACCCGGATGCAAAAAGCGGGCGCCGTGCTGGAGCTCAACAAACGGTTCTAAGCAGGCGCAGCAGCGCGTAAATTTTACAGGCTCGACGGGCGATATTCCGCTAGAATACCGCGCGTCCCAACTTGAGCCCCGAACTCGTAATGATTAAAACCCGCTTCGCCCCGAGCCCGACCGGAGTACTGCACGTCGGCGGTGCCAGGACCGCGCTATTCTGCTGGCT
The DNA here is from genome assembly GCA_009937625.1 of Gammaproteobacteria bacterium. Taxonomy (GTDB): domain Bacteria; phylum Pseudomonadota; class Gammaproteobacteria. Next base: position 5,528 of record JAACFA010000257.1, read on the forward strand.
GTATACCCGTAAAATGGGCGGCAAGTTTGTGCTGCGCATCGAGGATACCGATCTCGAGCGTTCGACCCCGGAATCGGTGCAGGCCATTCTCGACGGCATGGCCTGGCTGGGCCTCGATTACGACGAGGGCCCTTTTTACCAGACGAAGCGTTTCGAGCGTTATCGCGAGGCCATCGAGCAGCTGATCGAGCAGGGCGACGCCTATTATTGCGAGTGTTCCAGGCAGCGTCTCGATGCGCTGCGCGAGCAACAGATGGCGGCAAAGCAGAAACCCCGTTACGACGGCTGTTGTCGCGACCTCGGGTTACGGCCCGAGCCCGGAAAGTCGATGGTTATCCGCTTCAGGAATCCGCAGCAAGGTGTCGTCAGCTTCGATGACCATGTGAAAGGCCGGATTCAGATCAGTAACGAGGAACTCGACGACCTGATTATCGCGCGCGGCGACGGCAGCCCGACCTATAACCTGTCGGTTGTCGTCGACGATATGGACATGGAGATAACGCACGTGCTGCGTGGCGATGACCACGTCAATAATACGCCGCGACAGATCAATATCCTGCAGGCACTGCAGGCGAAAATTCCGGAGTATGCCCACGTGCCGATGATTCTGGGCGACGACGGCAAGCGGCTGTCGAAGCGTCACGGCGCGGTCGGCGTAATGGAGTATTTTGACGCCGGTTACCTGCCGCAGGCGATGCTCAACTACCTGGTGCGGTTAGGCTGGTCTCACGGAGACCAGGAAATTTTCACGCAGCAGGAAATGATCGACCTTTTTTCGCTGGACGAACTCAACCGGTCGCCGTCCTCGTTTAACACCGAAAAACTGAACTGGATCAACCAGCAGTACCTGATGAGCCAACCGCTGCCAGAAATTGTCGCGCTGGTCCGGCAACGCCTCGATCGCCTCGAAATCGAATACGATCACAGCCTCGACCTGGCGGCCATCGTCGATTTGTATCGGCAGCGGGTAGCAACGGTCAACGAGCTGCTGGACAGCATCGATTACTGTTTCCGAGATTTCGAGACCTATGACGAAAAAGCGGCGAACAAGGTGCTCAAACCGGCCGCAATTGAACCGCTGCAGCGCACGCAAGAGTTGTTTTCAGAGTTAAAAAGTTGGGATGCTGCATCGATTCATGGCGTTATCGAAACCGTTACAGTGGAGCTTGAAGTGGGCATGGGCAAGGTAGGGCAGCCGTTACGGGTCGCGCTGACCGGGGGATCTTTTTCGCCGCCGATCGATCAAACCGTCGAACTGCTCGGCAAGCAGCGCAGCCTGGCCAGAATACAGCGCGCGATCGACTATATATCCAAAAATAGCTAATAGTGATTCTCCAGATTTTTCAGTAACATGCTATATAAACCTAAGAAAGAGCTAGACTCCGCCCAGAGCAAAAGAGCTCGCATCAGGGATTCCAAAGGGTAATGCCCCGAAAAGAAATTATTCAGGCAGTAAACTATTGAAGGAAATTACTTTAGTGTCTCGAGAAACAATTAATTGTGTGGTGATGTTTGCTGACGTGGCGGGTAGTACTGCCATGTATGAAAACATGGGCGACGACCTTGCCCGGGAGCGCATCTCGAAGGCACTTAAAACGCTGATTTCGGTAACCCGACGCCATAACGGCAAGTTGGTCAAGACGATCGGCGATGAAATCCTGGTGTACTTCTCTGATGTCGATATGGCGGTTTACGCCGCGAAAGCGATCCAGGAAACCATGGAGGACGATCGCTCTCCCGAAACCATCGGGGTTTCAATTCGCATCGGAATGCAGTACGGCAGCGCTATCCTCGAGAGTGACGATATTTTTGGCGATACCGTCAATGTCGCGGCACGTGTTGCCAGTATGGCCAAGGCGCGCCAGATCCTTTGCACCCAGGAAATTGCGTTCATGGTCAATAATCCTGAACTATCCAACAATATGCGCCCCTATGACCGGCTGCGCGTAAAGGGGCGTAACGAGCATCTCGATGTCTACCTGTTCGGCTGGGAGCAGGAGGGCGATATCACCGCCATGGCGACCGCCAGCAGTTTCACCAACCCGGCGCGCTACGAGCAGGCCAAAAAACTTACCCTCAAATATGCCGGCCAGTCCCACGACATCAAGACTGCGAGCTGGTGGTCAAGGGAGACCTGATTTCGCGCTACCATTCGAAGATCGAACATCGTCGCGGCAAATTCATCATTACCGATCAGAGCACCAATGGGACGTTTATCCGTACCTCGGAGGGGCAGGATATCTTCCTGCGTCGCGAGGAATTCACCCTGTTCGGTTCCGGCTACATCAGTCTCGGTAAGAAAGTCGATCTCAATGACGAAAATGTAATTCATTTCCACTGCGAATAACGCGATATAATAACGGCGTTTAGTCTACGGAGACGCCTAATGATCCCAGGAAGCAACAGCTTTGACACCCTGACCAGTCTCGAAGTCGATGGCCAGGAATATCATTATTTCAGCCTTGAAAAGCTTGCCCGGAAAATTCCAGAAATAGAGCAGCTGCCCTACACACTAAAGGTGTTACTAGAGAATATCCTGCGCTTCGAACAGGGCGGTGAAGACGCTGCCGGGGACGTTCAGGCCTTTGGTGACTGGGTAAAGACCCGCAGTTCGCAGCGTGAAATCGGGTTCCGTCCGGCGCGCGTCCTGATGCAGGATCTTACCGGGGTGCCCGCGGTAGTAGACCTCGCCGCAATGCGCGACGCCGCGGCGGACGATCCGAGTCGGATCAATCCGCAGATACCCATAGACCTGGTAATCGACCATTCGGTCATGGTGGACGAGTTCGCCACCCCGAACGCGTTTGCCGCCAACGTGGCGCTCGAGGTCGAGCGAAATGAAGAGCGCTATCGCTTCCTGAAATGGGGCGCCGAGAGTTTCGAAAATTTTCGCGTGGTACCGCCGGGTACCGGCATCTGTCACCAGGTGAATCTCGAATACCTCGCCAAGACCGTGTGGCAACACCAGGTCGATGGTCGGACTTACGCATTTCCGGATACCCTGGTTGGAACCGATTCGCATACCACGATGATCAATGCTCTCGGGGTGCTGGGCTGGGGCGTTGGCGGCATCGAAGCCGAGGCCGGGATGCTCGGACAACCGGTATCGCTGCTGATTCCGGAAGTTGTCGGTTTCCAGTTCACCGGCCAGCTGCGCGAGGGCATTACCGCTACCGACCTGGTGCTAACCGTCACCCAGATGCTGCGCGAACACGGTGTGGTTGGCAAGTTTGTCGAATTCTTCGGCGAGGGTTTGAATCAGTTACCGCTTGCCGATCGCGCAACCCTGGCTAATATGTCGCCCGAATACGGCGCTACCTGCGGATTCTTTCCGGTAGACGCGGAGACTATTCGCTACCTCGAACTGACGGGACGCGAGCAGCAGACTCGTAAGCTGGTGGAAGCCTATTGCCGCGCCCAGCGGTTATGGTACCAGGCCGATACGCCCGACCCGGTATTTAGCAGCAGCCTGACGCTCGATCTGGGCACGGTTGAAGCTTCGCTCGCGGGCCCCAAACGCCCGCAGGACCGGGTGCCATTGTCGGGTATCAAGGCCGCAACCATGTCGATTATCGCAACCGATGAGCCGCTAGAACGCGCCACGGATGACGAACTCCAGGATGGTGACGTAGTCATCGCGGCGGTTACGTCATGCACCAATACCTCGAATCCCAAAGTTATGATGGCGGCAGGATTGCTAGCGCGTAATGCACGTGCGGCGGGGCTTTCGACCAAACCCTGGGTCAAGACGTCGCTGGCACCGGGATCGAAGGTGGTAACCGAGTATCTTACCGCCACCGGCTTACAGCAGGAGCTTGACGCAATCGGATTCAACCTGGTCGGGTACGGCTGCACCACCTGTATCGGTAATTCCGGGCCGCTATCCGCAACGATCGAACGTCAGATCCGTGAACGCAATCTGACCGTGGCTAGCGTGCTCTCGGGAAATCGCAATTTCGAAGGGCGTATCCACCAGCACGTCAGGGCTAACTGGCTGGCGTCGCCGCCGCTGGTGGTTGCCTACGCGCTCGCCGGCAGTACCCGCATCGACCTGACCTCGGAACCCATAGGCCAATCTAGCGACGGTAAACCCGTGT
>JAACFA010000258.1 GCA_009937625.1 Gammaproteobacteria bacterium
TCGGGGTCGAGGCGATGATGGAGTCGATCGAACTGGTGCGTGACGGTAACGCGCCGAGGGTGGTGCAGGACCCTGACGACGGCAGTTACGAGGGTTGGTGTCGCAAGGACGACGTGCAGATCGACTGGGGCAAGGGCACCGACGAAGTTTACAACCTGATTCGCGGGGCCAATCCCCAGCCGGGTGCCTGGACCACGTTCAACGGTAACGAGGTCAAGATTTTCGACAGTCGCAAGGTCGATGCCAGCGGCGAACCGGGCAGCCTGTTGTCGATAGACGACGGCGGCGCGGTAATCGCGACCGGAGACGGTGCGATTCGCGTGATGAAAGTGCGTGCCGACGCCGGCAAGCTGGCGGCGGCGGACTACGCCACGGAATCAGGGCTCGAGGTTGGATCGAAGCTCGGCAGTTAACCGCGTCGTTTGCGGACATAATAAAATTAGCGGCTGGAATGCCAGCCAGAGGTAATACTAATGAGTGACATTGAAATCGCCCGCGCGGCGACCGCACAACCCATCTGCGATATCGCAGACAAGGTCGGAATTCCTGGCGACGCGGTCATGCCGTACGGCAATACCAAGGCCAAGATCGATCCCGGCTATATCGAGTCGCTACAGGGCCGTCCCGACGGAAAGCTGATCCTGGTCACCGCGATTACCCCGACCCCGGCGGGCGAGGGTAAGACGACGACCTCGGTAGGGCTGCATGACGGGTTGAGCCGTATCGGCAAGAAATCCATCGTCTGCCTGCGCGAACCGAGCCTCGGCCCCTGTTTCGGCATGAAGGGTGGCGCCGCGGGCGGCGGTCACGCGCAGGTGATTCCGATGGAAGACATCAACCTGCATTTCACCGGCGATTTCCACGCCATCGGAGCGGCGCATAACTTGCTGTCCGCCTTGATCGATAACCATATTTACTGGGGTAACGGCGCGCAGCTGGATTCGCGGCGCATCGCCTGGAAACGGGTGGTCGACATGAACGACCGCGCGCTGCGCAGCATCGCCAATTCGCTCGGCGGCCCCGGCAACGGATTTCCGCGCGAAGACGGATTCGACATCACCGTGGCGTCCGAGGTCATGGCGATTTTCTGCCTGTCGAAGAATCTCGAGGATCTACAGCAACGCTTGAGCAAGATCATCATCGGCTATACCCGGGAGCGTGAGCCGATTACCGCCGATGCGGTCAACGCGCCCGGCGCGATGGCGGTGCTGTTGCGAGATGCCCTGGCGCCGAACCTGGTTCAAACGCTGGAAAACAATCCGGCCTTTATCCACGGCGGACCCTTTGCCAACATCGCGCACGGCTGTAACTCGGTCATCGCGACCACGACAGCGCTCAAGCTGGCCGACTACGTCGTTACCGAAGCGGGCTTCGGCGCGGACCTCGGTGCCGAGAAATTCTTCGATATCAAGTGCCGCAGCGCGGGCCTGAGCCCGGACGCCGCGGTTATCGTGGCCACCATTCGCGCGCTCAAGATGCACGGTGGCGTCGAAAAAGACGATCTGGGCAAGGAAAACGTCGAGGCGGTCGCAGCCGGCTGCTCCAACCTTGCGCGCCATATCCGTAACGTCAAATCTTTCGGGGTACCGGTAGTGGTCGCGATCAATCGCTTCAGCGCCGACACCGATGCCGAGGTCGCCAAGGTTAGCGAAGCGGCGCAGCAATATGGCGTCACCGCGATCGACTGCACTCACTGGGCGGACGGCGGTGCGGGCACCGAAGACCTGGCGCGGCACGTGGTTGAAATGACCGATGCGAGCACCAGCCAGTTCTCGCCCCTGTACGACAGCGATACGCCGCTGTGGGAAAAGATGCGCACCATCGCGACGCAAATTTACGGGGCCGAGGACATTATCGCCGACAAGAAAGTTCGCGACCAGATCGACCAGTTCCAGAACTCGGGTTTCGGTCACCTGCCGATCTGCGTCGCCAAGACCCAGTACAGTTTCTCCACCGATCCGAACCTGAAGGGTGCGCCCAGCGGTCACGTGGTGCCGATTCGCGAAGTGCGGCTATCCGCCGGTGCCGGTTTCCTGGTCTTCGTCTGTGGCGAAATCATGACGATGCCGGGGCTGCCGCGGGTGCCCGCGGCCGACTCGATTCATATCGATGACGACGGCCTGATCCAGGGGCTGTTCTAAAGCGAGGTAGAGAGATGATCAAAGTAATCCTGGTACCCGTAGACGGCAGCGAGCGCAGCGCCGATGTGCTCGACACCGCGCTGGTGGTCGCCAAACGCTTCGATGCCCATATCAAGGTGGTGCACGTGCGCCAGCACACCAGCGAGCTTTTCAATCTGCCGGCCGGTTTCCGCGACGAGTACGCGAAGATGAGCAGCCGCGCGATCGACGAAGTGGCCGACACCGTAAAACAGCAGTTCGACAGCTTTTGCGATAACCACAAGATTAAGGTTACGCGCAAACCGTCGGCATCCAGCGAAATTTCGGCTTCGCTGCACCTGTTCGAAGGCGATCCCGAAACCGTGCTCGACCGCGAGTCTCGCCTGGTCGATGTCATCGCGATGTCGCGTCCGACCAAGCATCGTATCGGTGGTCCCGGTGTCGGCGAGCTGCACGAATCGCTGATGCTGCACTCGGGCCGACCGGTGCTGATCGTGCCGCCGGCGGACGCCTGGACGCCGCGGCGGGCCGACCGCGCCGCGATCGGCTGGAACGACAGCGTCGAGGCCAGCCGTGCGGTGTGCATGACACTGCCGTGGCTCACGCAAATGAGTAAAGTGACCGTGCTGGTGTCTAAGAAACGCGAGGACAGCGCGGGCGACGTGGTCGATTACCTGAAACGACATGGTTGCAAGGCCGATCATTACGTGATCAAGGGCGGCGGCAACGTCGGTAAAAAAATGCTGGCAACCTGCGATGAAATCGGTGCCGAGTTCCTGGTGGTTGGCGGATTCAGCCATACCCGCACCCGTCAGCGACTGTTCGGCGGTGTTACCAGCTACCTGCTGGGGAATACCGACATCATCACCGTGATGGCGCATTAACGTACCCTCATGGCGTTTTCCCATGTTTTTGTTAGCTCCTCCTTGGGTTAAACTTTCGCCCCGCTCGAAAGAGCGGGGAGTCTTCTTCAGGAATAACCGAACGCCAGAGAATGCCTATGTCACAGCCTGAACTCAATCCCGACGCGGTCGATAACCGCAAGCAGCGCCGCCGGGGCAAAATCAAGGGCAGGGTGGTCGATTTAAACGCGCTGCTCGAAGTACAAAATTTGCTGGGTGCCGAGTCGCGCGCGCGCGATCTGTTGATCGAGCATCTGCACAAAATCCAGGATCACTACGGGCACCTGTCGGCAGCGCATCTGACCGCGCTGGCGCATGAAATGCGCCTGGCCACGACCGAAGTTTACGAGGTGGCCTCGTTTTACCATCATTTCGATGTCGTGCGCGAAGGCGAGACCGCGCCGCCCGCTTTGACGGTGCGGGTCTGCGATTCGGTCAGTTGCGAAATGGCCGGTAGCGAGGAATTGATCGGTGCGCTCGAGGCTTCCCTCGGCGACGGCGTGCGCGTACAGCGCGTACCCTGCGTCGGCCGCTGCGACAAGGCGCCGGTGGCGGTGGTAAAGCAGTATACCGTCGATAATGCGACTCCCGACGCCGTCACGGCCGCACTGGACGCCGGCAAAACCGAACAACCGATGCCGCAAGGCAGTATCGATTACGAACAGTACCGGGCGGCTGGCGGTTATGGGCTCTACGAGCGCCTGCTCGCCGGCGACATAAGCGCCGACGAAATCATCGAAACCCTCAACGGCACCCAGTTGCGCGGCCTCGGTGGCGCCGGTTTTC
>JAACFA010000259.1 GCA_009937625.1 Gammaproteobacteria bacterium
ATCCCCGGCGGCGTAAATTCCCCGGTTCGTGCGTTCGCCAGTGTTGGCGGTGAACCCGTTTTTTTCAAGAGCGCAAAAGGTGCGCGTTTCCAGGCAGAGGATGGCCGGGAGTTTCTTGACTACGTTGGCTCATGGGGACCGATGATCCTTGGCCACGCGCACCCTGACGTAATCGAAGCCGTCGTTGCAACGGCACGAAGCGGACTCAGCTTCGGTGCGCCGTGCGTGCTCGAAACACAGATCGCCGAAAAAATCTGTTCGATGTTGCCGTCAGTCGATAAAGTCCGCATGGTCAGCTCGGGCACGGAAGCAACAATGAGTGCGATCCGCCTTGCCCGAGGCCACACCGGGCGCGACAAGATCATAAAGTTTGAAGGCTGCTACCACGGCCATTCCGACTCACTGCTGATTAAAGCGGGTTCGGGCGCACTTACGCTGGGCGTTCCGAGTTCGCCCGGTGTCCCCGCCGGTCTGGCCGAGCACACAGTCACCCTCTCCTACAACGACATCGATGCTGTCAAAAAGGCGTTCGCCGAAATCGGAGACCAGATCGCATGCGTTATCGTCGAACCGATTGCCGGTAACATGAACATGGTTCCGCCCGTGCATGGTTTCCACGAAACCCTGCGCGAGGAATGCACAAACGCTGGCGCGTTGCTGATTTTTGACGAAGTCATGACCGGCTTCCGCGTGGCGAAAGGCTGTGCGCAGTCCATCTTCGGCGTCACGCCTGACATTACGACACTCGGCAAAGTCATCGGCGGCGGTATGCCCGCCGCGGCCTACGGCGGTCGGGCGGACGTCATGGCCAGCATTGCACCGGATGGCCCTGTCTACCAGGCTGGAACATTGTCGGGCAATCCAGTGGCAATGGCGGCCGGTCTCAAGACGCTCGAACTGATCGACGACGATGAGTTCTGGACATCACTTACTGCAAAGACCCGCAAACTCGTGGACGGCATCGCTGCGGCCGCGGGTGATGCCAATATCCCAATATCGGTTGAGTGCGAAGGTGGTATGTTCGGCCTGGTCTTCACCGATGCCGGTCCCGTTCGTTCCTACGCACAGGTTGCGGCAGCCGACGTCGATCGATTCACGAAGTTCTTTCACGGCATGCTGGCTGCCGGCATCTATCTGGCGCCGTCTGCTTTCGAAGCCGGCTTCGTGTCTGCGGCGCACAGCGACGACGATCTTGTCGAGACCATCGCCGCTGCAGCCAAGGTTTTCAAAACCCTTTAGAAACCCGCGGTACGGTCGACAGGATGGCGGGTCAATAGGGCAAAGGACACCCTATTTATGCAGAACTTCGTCGATGCGCCCCAGGAATGCTGAGACGTCATTGCTCTCCAGGAACGCCTGCTTTTGCTCGAGATCGATGGGCAGGATCTCTGCGAAACGGTACGCGATCCAGGCGGCATCATTAAGCCGAAACTCGAGGTTCTCGTAGAGTCTCCCCAGGTCATTCATGACACTTTCGAGTATCGGCGGGAGGGACTGATACTGATCGGGAACCTCCGATAGTGGCGCATCAGGCAGCAATTCGACGTCGCCAACATTGAGTCCGTCATCTTGCCGCTCGGCCGTCAGCAATCGAAAACGCTGGGTACCCATTGCGGTTATTCCCAGTATTCCGTCACTGCCCTGGTACCAGTCGACGACTTTTGCGAGCGTGCCGATGTTGTAGGTCGTTGCCGGCCCCACCTCGTTCCCCTCACGAATCAATAGCACTCCGAATGGACTGTCGCTCTTCATGCAGCGGCTGATCATATCCAGGTAACGCGGCTCGAACACGCGCAGCGGCAAGGGCCCGCCCGGAAACAGGACGGTATTCAGCGGGAAAAGCGGTATCTGCATGTCATGGAAAAGTATAGTCCACGCGGAGTGCGTCCACAGGCCCAAATTCAATCCGGCTAAAAAAAAATCCCCGCACAAGGCGGGGATAATCTTGGGATGCGCATCAATGCGCTGGGGAAGAAACAGATTGACTAACTTTTATCCCGTCGCTATTTCTCAGAGCCAGGCATGGTTAGTCGCCAACTACGAAGTAACATCGGAAAAGCCGGTCCCGGGTTGTTTCGAGATGTATCGAATCGCGAGCACCTCTCCTTTATTCCGCCGGCTCGGGTTATCATGAAGGCATGTCAAAAGTCCTCTTGATTGATGATGACCGCAAGCACTCCGACTTGATGCAGGCGTACTTCAAGCGCTTCGGTATCAATCTGGTGTGTGCGTATGACGCGGAAGAGGGTTTCAAGAAGCTGGCCCGCGAAGAGCCCGACCTGTTATTGCTCGACGTCATGCTGCCCGGCAAGGACGGCTTCGAGATTTGCCGCGAGGTTCGCAAGACCAGCAATATTCCCATCATCATGCTTACAGCCCGCGGGGACGTAATCGATCGTGTCTCGGGGCTGGAACTGGGTGCGGATGACTATATTGGCAAACCGTTCGAGCCGCGTGAACTCGTTGCCCGCGTGCAGGCAACGCTGCGCCGCTCGGAGCTCGCAGGCCCGACCGTCGGAGAACTCAATTTTGAAGGCTTGTCTATCGATATCGAGACAAGGTCTGTTCGCGTCGATGACAAGCCCGTGGAATTGACGTCGATGGAGTACGAGCTGCTGTTGATACTGGCTCGCAGGCAGGGGCGCAAGCTTTCCAGAGACGACATTCTCAGCGAACTCCGAGGCATTGACGCGGCAATCCTGACGAGGTCTGTCGACATCATGATCAGTCGGCTGCGGCAGAAACTCGGCGATTCAGTCAAGCCACCACGGTTTATCCAGACTATCTGGGGTCGAGGCTACTCGTTTGTGGGCATACCACTGACTGATGATTAAGCGACTTTCGCGTTCTCTATCATTTCGCCTGCTGTTGATTTTCTTGCTTCTGGGCAGCCTGTTCGTATTTGGCACTTACAAGGCCATCCAGCGTTTCTACAACAGCGACCAGATACGTGGGTTGGTCAGCGGACACCTGTCACTGCACGTTAGCTATGTGCGCGAAGATATCGGCGTGCCGCCAGATATAGAGCGCGCAATCGCCATCACGGAAAAGGTTCCGGTAGACATACGCATCCTCGGCCCCGATGTTGACTGGGCGTCGGATCCCGCGTTTCCCCGGCTCGAGCAGCTCGCATTTGCGTCGAGCCCAGCGTTCAGTGATGAACCGGGCGCCTGGGCTGATGAATTACGGGGTGTCGATTTCGCCAGCCTCGATAGTCACAATTTCCTGCGCATGCGCCAGGGCGGTTACGACATTGTCGTGTCAACGCCGAGAATTTCGGATGTATCCGACGGGCCGCCACTTGTGCCGCTCGTACTGGGTATGGGCTTGTCATTGCTTCTGTTGGCGTACGCCGCCGTCACCTGGCTGTTTCGACCCATCCGGGCGATTCGCGAGGGCGCGGAACATATCGGCCGAGGTAACTTTAACCATCGCATCGCGAACATCCGTGGCGATCAACTCGGCGATCTGGCAACGGATATAAACAGGCTGGCAGGTGACGTCGAGAGCATGCTGGACGCGAAACGCGCGCTGCTGCTCGGCATAAGCCACGAACTGCGTACACCGCTCTCCAGAATGCGGCTGGGACTCGAGTTCTTCGACGACCAGGAAAACGTCGAAAGTCTCAAAGCCGAAATCATCGAGATGGAAAAAATAGTTGCCTCGCTACTGGAGGCCGAACGTCTGAACGTTCGCCACTCGCAGTTAACCCGCACCAACGTGGTCATCGGCGAACTCATCAAGGAGTTGCTCGATGATTTCTTTGCGCGGGACATGGACCGCATCAGCGTGAGCCTTCCGG
>JAACFA010000260.1 GCA_009937625.1 Gammaproteobacteria bacterium
ACGGCCGCGCCGCGCGCTGGCAGCCAGGCATCTACGGTTGCGGTCAATTGATGCATATCGTCGGGCTCGCCTGGTCGGGCGGTTATAACGTCGCTCGCAAGTCGACCGAAGTCGAGCGCGGAATCGAACAGACAATGGGCCTCGGTCTGATGGGATTCGGCGGCCTGGTTTCAATCATCGGCGGGGTCATGTTCCTGGTACTGGTCTACCTGGCGATGAAACCTGGCGCGAACTGAGCCCGGGTTCCCAACCCCTCCAAAGCATCAAAACCGGGCGTTATACGATACCAGACAAACTGTTTCGTGCGACCACGCGTGCACTCGCGACGCGCTCGCCCTCGGGACTGGTCTCGATAGATTCATCGTACAGCAACAGCTCGAGTCCCGAGACTGCCGCGTGCAGCGCGCCAGGCACAACCCGGTAATCCTTACTGCCAGGCCCGATCACGTCTGCATCGATGTTCAGGTGTTCCTGGCAAATCAGGTAGCCGCCAGGCGCCAGGCAGCCGCACAACCGCGTAACCAGGGCAAGATTGACATACCACATCACCAGGATCAGATCGTAGTCGGGTTGATTTCGAGATCCTGCTCCGCGGCCCGCTGCCGCGCAATCTTCAAACCCTCGGGCGAAATGTCGATCGCGTCGACCCGGTGACCGAAGCGCGCCAGGTATAACGCGTTACGCCCGGCACCGCAGGCCACGTCCAGCGCCTTGCCGACGGGGATTTCGGGCAACCAGTCCTCCACCAGGGTCACCGGGTTACCCTTGCGATAGCTATCCTCGGCGTAGCGTTGGTTCCACTTTTCCAGATCCTGTTTACTCATCGTCATTAACTGTCATCAGTAGAGATAGTCGCCGATAATTTCGACCAGGTGATCGACCCAGCGTTCCGGTATCAGCTCGGTCAGCTCGGGCGATACCTGGAAATCGGGCTCGAACAGCCGTTCCTGCAGCTGCCTGACCATCGCCGGCTCGGAACTGGCGATATTCAGTTCGCGATTCAGCCGCAGGCTGAAGCGATCGAAATTAGCCGAGCCGACACAGGCCCAATCGTCATAGATAGCCGCCTTGACGTGGGAAAAGCCGGGATAGATGAAAACACGTATGCCGTGTTCCAGCATCACATTGACCGCGAGCACGTTGCTGCGGGTGATCGGACCATGGTCGGTTTCTATCGGCACCACCACTCGCACGTCAACTCCGCGCCGGCGCGCCATTACCAGTTCGCGCAGCATGCGATCGTCGGTAAAATAGGCGTTCTGGATATAAATGTAGCGCTGGGAACGGCGTATGGCCTTGAGTTGGGCATTGTAGATCTCGTAGTTACCGGGCCCGGTCAGCAATATCCGCAACGGATAGCCCTGCTCGCGGTTGCGCTCCTCGAAAGACCTGGACTGCCCGACGAGGTAACCCAGGTCACCTAGCGGTCCGGCATGCCACCAGCTAACATCGAATTCCCGCGCGATTTTATCGACTACCGGCCCGCGCAACTCCATCATCAGGTCGTGCCAGTCGTAGCGATACTCACGACCTATATTCATGCCGCCGACGTAAGCGACCTGCTGATCGATAATAAAAGTCTTGACGTGGTCTCCGGTAAACCAGGGATTGGATTTCTGGCGCACCTTGACCTGCGAATCCGACTCGAGAAACATTCGCACCGATGCCGGTGCCCTATGGAAATCCGGCACGGATTCGGATTCAGCCATGGTTCCCGAAATCGTGCCGAATCCGTCAAGCAGGACCTTGACGTCAACACCCTCGTTTGAACGGCGTTTCAACAGCTCGCCAATGCCTACCGCGTAGTCGTCGTCATCGAAAATATAAGTCTGCAACCGGACCGACTCCTGTGCCGTCGTCAGGTTATCGATAAATCGTGGGAAGAACGCGTCGCCATCGACCAGTACATCGACCTCGCCCATGGTTTGCGGGCGGCTGGCAATCTTGTCGAGCTCGCGCTCCCAGCTTTGCAGATCCATCGGCGGCGCATCCGCGAGCGGCGGCACGGGTTTGTCAACGAGGCCCGCAGTCCAGTCGAATCGAACGGTTGTCACGGCGGTATCGGTAACCACGAAGAACAGGCGATAAAGCGACGATACCGGGCGCACCAGGAGATTCGTCAGGTGACTGCGTAAAAAATGCCCAAACGCCTGCCCGCCTCTTAAGCCAGCCACCGGGGGGATCGCAACCGGCTCGAGTGGCACATTCCTGACAAAAACCAGCAGCTGGCGCTCGACGTTGATATACAGAAACGGTAGCGAGTACCAACCGCTATCCCCGGTATTGAACACGAACTCGGTATCCGTAATGCCCTGCTCGAGCAGGTATTGCTGCAGGATCGGGCGCCCACGGCGCATGAATTCATCGAAGCGCAAAACCGACTGAACGCGGTAATTGCTCGGCTTGTCCTGCAATCGCGTGGCGTTGAACTCTCCCCCCTTGTCGTAATACAGAAAATACTCCGCGTGTCCGAAGTCGACTACCAGGCCGGTGCCATCGGCCGGCACCACCGCGCGCAGCAGGCGATTACGCAGCAGCTGCCATTGCTCGACACCAAAGATCGGTATCTTGACGGCATCCTCGGGTATGGCTTCCCATGGAGTCGATTGTCTGTACTGCATCGGTACCAGGCTCGGGACCGCATAGTTCGAAGGCATGGTCTCATCCTCAACCAGCTCGACCCGTTCACGCCAGTTGCCCCCCGAGTAAAGGATGCGTCCACCCAAACTGTACTTTACAAAAAAGTTGGTGCCGTCACGGTAGCCTTCCAGCGCAATCATCGGCAGCGTCTCTAGCGTAGAGGTATCGTCCAGTACCGACAGATTCGACGGCGCCGTCGCGCAACCGGCAAGCAGCGCGATGCAGCCGAGAACAAAAGTCAACAGGGCTCGTCCCGATTTATCGGACAGGAGGCCGGCCCGATCACTTCGCCAACCATGACTAACGGAACGGATTGATTTCATCCGGGCATAATGACAAACCCGATGACAATTGGGAATTGATGACGATCAAAAACCCAACAGTCACAGTGCTTGCAGTGGCATGGCAAGTCGACAAACTCGTCACCCACCGGGCATTCATGCCTGCACCCGTCGTCGTTGACATTTATCAAATACAAAAACCGGGCGGCTACCAATAATGAGACTAAGTTTCTAGCCTGGCACCAGTAACAGGCAATTTGACAGGAAGGTCTGATCCGTCAGACCAATGCTACAGGTAAGCTCTATGACGACGAAAGGCTTTGTTTCACTGGTAGGGTCCGGTCCGGGAGATCCTGAATTAATGACGCTGAAAGCGCTGCGCCTGATTCAGCATGCCGACGTTGTGGTTTACGACCGACTGGTAAGCCCCGAGATCATGGCCTGGGTACCACATGGCGTGAGCCAGATTTCAGTCGGCAAGTCACCGGGTAAGCACTGCGTTCCACAGGACCAGATCAACGAAATCCTCGTCAGCCTGGCATCGGCCGGGCGGCGGGTGGTGCGTCTCAAGGGCGGCGATCCCTATATCTTCGGTCGTGGCGGCGAGGAGGCGCTGGTGCTGCGCCAGCATGGCATTCCGTTCGAGGTCGTGCCCGGCGTGACCGCGGCGGCGGGCTGCAGTAGTTACAGCGGTATTCCGCTAACGCATCGCGGGCTCAATCACGGTGTACGCTTTGTCACCGGGCACCTGCAAAACGACGAATCGCTGAACGTCGACTGGGAAAAACTGGCCGATCCCGACTGCACCCTGGTGATTTACATGGGCCTCGCCAACCTGCAACAGATATGCGGCGAATTGATACGCGCCGGCATGCCGGCGAATATGCCCGCGGCGGCGATTCATGGCGGCACCACGCGCTACCAGCAAAAAGTCATAGCTACCCTTTCCGAGCTGACTTCTGCAGTCGACAGCGCGGGCCTGAAGTCCCCGGTTACCATCATTGTCGGAGAAGTTGTTTCCCTGAGCGACGAGCTCGACTGGTTCGATTCGAACAGCCCTGCCAGCGCGGAGGTCATTTCCTATGACGCGTTTAATCTGGCTCGCGCTTAGCCTGACCCTGTCGGCACCGATCGCCGCCAGCGATGGCATTTCCGGCGATCGCGAACGGGAACTGCGCAACCTGCTGATCCAGGATTGCGGATCCTGTCACGGGCTACAGATGAAGGGCGGCCTCGGGCCCGCCTTACTGCCCGAATCACTGCAGGGCAAATCCGCCGAATACCTGAGTACAGTCATCTACTGTCGGCTGAAGAAGCCCGCTGGATGGCGAATCAATTGCTCGACAGGAAGCTGCAATGAAACGCCTGCTTGCCTGCCTGTTGCTGATTCTTCCCCTCGGGACCCATGCCGCGGCGCGCGGCACCGGTGACCTGGGATTGTTTATCGAGCGCGCCAGCGGCAGCGTGCAAATTGTCGAAACCAGCACCAACACCAGTATCGGGCGCGTCGACGGCCTCGGCGACCTGTCGCACGCTTCCGTGGTTTACTCGCGCGACGAGCGTTACGCCTACGTCTTCGGTCGCGACGGCGGCCTGAGCAAGATCGATATTCTTAAAGCCGAAATTAGCAAGCGCAAACTCCAGTCCGGCAACAGCATCGGCGGCGCAATCTCGCAGGACGGCCGCCTGGTCGCGGTATCCAACTACAAGCCCGGCGGCGTCAAGGTATTCGACGCCGACAGCCTCGAACTGGTGGCCGATATTCCCGCCACCTACGGCGACGGCCAGAAACGCTCCAAGGTCATCGGCCTGGTCGACGCGCCCGAAAGCAAGTTCGTGTTCGCGCTCTGGGACGCTGGCGAAATCTGGGTACTGGACATGTCGGACCGCAAGCAACCGAAAATTCTGAAATTCAAGGGCATTGGGCGCAATCCCTACGACGCACTGATTACCGGTGACGGGCGCTACTACATCGCCGGCCTGTTCGGCGAGGACGGCATGGCGATGCTCGACCTGTGGAACCTGTCCATAGGCGTCAAACGCATCCTGCCGAACTACGGCAAGGGCACGCAGAAACTGCCGGTCTACAAGATGCCACACCTGGAAGGCTGGGCGGTGGCCGGCAACCTCGCCTTCGTGCCGGCGGTCGGCAGCCACGAAGTGCTGGTGATCGACATGCAAAGCTGGCAGCAGGCCGGCCGCATCAAGGTCCATGGCCAGCCGATTTTCGTCATGGCACGCCCCGACGGGCGACAGGTCTGGGTCAACTTCGCGATTCCGGACAACGACACCATCCAGGTTATCGACACCCAGTCGCTGGCGGTGATCAAGGAGCTCAAACCCGGCAAGGGCGTTTTACACATGGAATTCGAACCGCGCGGCGAGGAAGTCTGGATGTCGGTGCGTGACGAGAATCGCGTCGAGGTTTACGACACGCGCAGCTTCGAACGAAAATCCTCGATTACCGCTACCAAGCCCAGCGGCATATTTTTTACCGCGCGTGCACACCGGATCGGCCTATGAGACAGTTTTCCAAACTCGAGCAACGACTGCTCAACGAATTCCAGCAGGGCATGCCACTGACGCCGAATCCCTATGCCGATATCGCCAGGCAGCTAGGCGTTTACGAAACCACCGTGCTGGAAACCCTGAAACGCCTGCAGACCGAGGGCGTGGTAAGCCGCGTCGGCGCGGTGTTCCGCCCCAACCGTGTAGGTGCGCCGCCATCGTCAACGAGTTTGACGAGGTCAACCACAACTACGAGCGCGAGCACGACTACAACCTGTGGTTCGTCGTGGTCGCCCGCGACGAGGAACGTCTGCAGCAAGTGTTACTGGAGATCGAAGCGCGCTGCGGCTTTAGCGTGCTCGACCTGCCGTTACTGGAAGAATTTTTTATCGACCTGGGGTTCGACCTGAAATGGACATGATAAAAGATACCGCTTTCGAAACAGCGCTAATCGAAATCATCAGCAAGGGCCTGCCACTGGTCAAGCAACCCTACGCGGCCATCGCCGAACAGCTCGCCTGTAGCGAAAGTGAAGTGATCGAGGGCATTCAGCGCATCATGATGCGAGGCGATTTGAAGCGCTTCGGCGTCGTCGTCAGGCATCGCCAGCTCGGCTACCGCGCCAACGGCATGGTGGTGTGGGATATCCCCGACGCACGCGTCAGGGAAGTCGGTCACTGTATTGGGCAGTATGCCTTCGTGACGCTTTGTTACCAGCGCCCACGGAGTCTACCCGACTGGCATTACAACCTGTTCAGCATGATCCACGGCCAGGATCGCGCAGCGGTCGAGGCCCAGGTCGATTTCATCGTCGAACAATGCGGGTTGCAGGACATCGACCATAAAACCCTCTTCAGTAAACGCTGCTTTAAACAGCGCGGCGCAAGTTACAGCCGGGCCCAGGCCGATGGTCCAGGCGCCCGGCGCGGAATCGCCGCCAATGGATGAACTGGCGCGTAATTTCCTGAACCGCTACCAGGGCGGATTCCCGATCGAAGAACAGCCATTTGCCCACATCGCCAGCGAGCTGGGCAGCGATGCGGGGACGTTGATCGACTGCGTCCGCACGATGCTGGACGAGGGTATACTAAGTCGTTTCGGCCCGCTCTACGATGCCTCCAGCATGGGCGGCAGCATCACGCTGGCGGCGCTTTCGGTTCCCGCCAGGCGCTTCGACGAAGTCGCCGAAATGGTCAACGCGATGCCTGAAATCGCGCATAATTACGAACGCGAACACGAACTCAACATGTGGTTCGTGATCGCGACCGAAACACCCGAGTTGCTGCAACAGGCGATCGATCATATCGAGCAAACCGTAAACCTGCCGGTATACAACTTTCCAAAGCTGCAAACGTTTTATCTCGGGTTGCAGATTTCACTCGACGAATCGGGCACCGTCGGTACCCAGCCGATACCCGGGCCGCTGAAGCAGGGCGGCATGATCATCGATGAAATGGACCGCCGCATCGTGCAGGCCACCCAGGAAGGCTTGCCGCTGCAAAAAGCGCCATACACCGAGGTCGCTGCTGCCTGTGGCTGCGATACCGACACCGTGATGCGGCGCATTCGACGCATGCTCGACCGCGGGGTGATACGGCGCATCGGCGCAGTTCCTAATCACTATCGCCTGGGACTGAAAGGAAATGGGATGTCGGTATGGGATGTCGACGACCTGCGCCTGCAGGAACTCGGGGCTCGAGTCGGGCGGCTGGATTTCGTCAGCCACTGTTACGAGCGGCCGCGCCACCTACCGCGCTGGCCCTATAACCTGTTCGCGATGGTGCACGGTCAGGACCGCGACGAGGTTACCGAAAAACTGCAAGAGATCACCGCGCTGCTAGGGTCCAACTGCAGGCAACACGAGGTGCTTTTCAGCACCAGGATACTGAAAAAAACCGGACTAAGGCTGGTAACCCAATGTTCAGATTAAGCCGCTACATGCACGCCCTGAAGCAAGGGACCATCGTCCCACCGAAACCGAAGCCCGTTATGATGGGCAGCGGCCCGGTG
>JAACFA010000261.1 GCA_009937625.1 Gammaproteobacteria bacterium
TTCCGCTGTTCGCCGCGTTGCTTATTTTCATGGTTATTGCCAGCCCATTGAGCCAGGCCATCGTCGATGCCTGGCATCCGCTGAACGAGAATTCCTTCAAGACCGGCGTGATGGAATTGGTCAATTCCCCCATCTTGAGAAAGCTGCAAAATCTTCGCGAAACCCGGTACTGGCAATTGCTGATTTTTTTCTGGTTCGTGGGGCTTTCGGCCGTATCGATCATTCTGATCCTGGATCTACCGCGTGCAATCAAGTCCGGCAAGCATCTGTCCGCCGAGCTACCGCCGCAGCCCGGTGATGCCGGGGAAAGCGGTTCGGAGCAACCCGCTGCGGAAATCGTCAGCACGAAAGTAATTACCAGGGCCGAGAAAAAAGTTCGTTTCGTCGGGCCTAAGCAGCGCTACCGCATCGACAAGGCGCTGGCCAGTGGTGGCGCCGGTATCGTATACCAGGCGGAAGATACGGTGCTCGGCCGCCAGGTTGCGCTCAAAGAGTTGTTGCAGGAGCTGGCCGATGACGCACTGCAGGCCGAGCGCTTCAAGAGCGAGGCCAGGGCGCTCGCCGTGTCGAATCATCCGAATATCTTACCGGTCTTTGATTTACTCGAAGAGGATGGCCACTTGTGGCTGGTGATGGAATTGCTTACCGGCGGCACGCTGGCAGACCGGATAAAGGCTGGCGACGCGCTAGACACGCAACGCTGCATCGAAATCACCAGGGGTATTGCATCGGGTCTCGGATTCGCCCACGAGCAGGGCTTCGTGCACCGGGATGTCAAGCCGGCGAATATCCTGTTTGCCGAGGATGGCTCGTTCCGTATAACGGATTTCGGCATCGCCAAACACCAGGCGCTGGGCATCAAGACCAGCCACGGGCTGATTTTGGGCTCGCCAGGATACATGAGCCCGGAACAGGCTGCTGGCGAGTCGGTGGATGCGCGCTCGGACATCTATTCGCTGGGCATCGTGCTGTTCCAGATGCTGACTTCGGAGTTGCCATTCAGCGGCGATGTCAGTGCCGTCATGGCCCAGCATATTACCCGGCCGGCGCCGCTTCCATCGGAGGTCGACGCATCCATTGGCGAGGGGCTCGACGCTCTGGTCGCGAAAATGCTGGCCAAGAAACCGGAAGATCGTTACCAGTCCGCGGCGGAACTGATCGCTGCGCTGGACGCCCTGGCGCTGAACTAAAAATACCGACTCAGTTGAACCTGCAGGTAATCGTCTTTCTCGATGGGGTAACTTCTGTCCGACGCATCGGCATTGGTGAAAAACCGTGCGCGTAGATCGATCACGTATTCGTCGCCGAGGCGTCGATCGGCCTCGATGTTGAGATAGGTCTCGGCGGTTTCCAGGTCGTAGCCCACGCCCGCGAGCAGCGCGGTGTCCTGGGTATCGTTCAGTGCCAGCCGGATGCCGGCGAAGATATCGTTGTCGGCCAGCGCGAACGGCTCGGTGTCGTTGCGACCGTCGTATTGCAGCTCGAGCAGTACGCCGACATCGGCGGCGGATTCGACCACCTGGTAAAACGTATATTCGAACCCGCCCACCGCGGCGCCGAAAGAACCGTTTTGCGTTTCGCGGCCGATTGCCTCGAGTTTCCACAGCCAGGCGTCGCCGGTGTATTGCAGGTCGAGGCCGAGCTGGTCGATCTGGTCGTAGAACGGGATCAGCGCACTGCCGTTCGCGTCCGGCAACAGCCTGGGTTCACGGCTGGTACCGCTAAAGGCGTGCAGGCCGATATCGACGCTGCCGATGAAAGTGCTATAGCGCAGCGCGATGTCGACGTGATTGTGCTCGTCCGATGATTCGTATTCGGGGTTATCGGTATCGACCACCAGCGGGCTGCGCAGGCGGCCGTCCTCGCCCGCGAAAGTTCGCTCGCGGAAGTATGGCAGCAGGTAAAGGTCGACCTGACCCCAGTCGCGTTGCAACGCCAGGTTGAGCATCGGCTGGCCAAGCTTATCTTCGCCGTCGATATCGGCAACGGCGTCGGTCTGGTTGATAATGTCGACCAGGTGTACGGATTCGGCCACACCCCAGAACACCGTGTTGAAACCAACAAGCAGTTCGTAGTCGTCCGCTTCCCTGGCCCAGTAGGCTTCCTGCAGATCGGCGAGTGAGCGCTCGTCGTCGGTTGCGTCGTAACGCAAGGCCGGGATGATCGAGGCGCGCGCTTCGTCACCGCGCCAGCGAAATTCGGCGGCGCTGGCGAGCGAGATCTGCGTGCTCGAGTCGTCCTGGCCCGGCCAACGAGGATCTTCGACGAAGATACGCGCGCTGAGGTCCAGATTGGCGCGGATGTCCCAGGAGGCCCCGGCGCTCCCGACGGCGAATGCCGGGAGCAGGATTGCCAGGGAAAGGAGGGATTTGAGGATCAAGTTTTTCATCAGATTGCTTCGCTGCATTCGCAATGACTTGCCTTAACGCAACCGGCTGAGGCGGCCCTTGACGAAGTCCTTTATCGAGAGCTTTACGTCGAAGGCGTAGTCCTGGTAGACGAGGTCGGTTTCCTTGTTGGTCTGCAGGTTTTTCATCGACAGCCGGTGCGCGCGCCAGACGCCGTTGTCGTACTGACGGTAATCGGCGAGTTCGAGCACCTTCAGCAAGTCGCCGCGGCGGTCGTAAAACTCGACCTTGCGAATCTGGAAGACCTCCTGGTCGACCCAGGTTATCTGCTTGCTGTAACCCGAGTTCTCGTAACGCGGCAGGCGTTCGATCACGTCGTGGGTCAGGCCGTCGATTTCCTCGGTGCCGGCGTAGCTGTATTCGAACTTGTTGAGTTCGAGCGAAGTGAAATCCTCGAACGCGAACTCGGAGCCGACGAATGGACCGGATTTGTTCGCTGACGAGATACGCTTGACCCGTTTGAGCGCCGGCAGGTAGAGCCATTGATCGTCGGGGTCGAGGATCTTGGCGTGCGACAGCAACGCGGTACCCTCAATGTCGCGCGGGGTATCGAACAACACTAGGCTCTTGTCACCGACGCTCTCGTCGGGTTTTTCGAGTGTCGCGATCTTGAGCGTGCGCGTGGACTCCTGCCCAGCGGCATTACGCAGGATCATTTGCAGCTCGACGCGGCTCGCGCCGAAGCCGATGTCGGTCCGGTCGGAGCGGGCGGCGATTTCGAAGCCCTTGTTCTCGGTCGTGTTAGCCGGGGCAGGGGCGGCGAAAGTCAGGCTGAAGGCGAGAGCCAGGGCCAGGGGTTTTGTGGTCAATGTATTCATGTTTGTATCTCCTGAAAATAGAGTTAAGGGTTAGATTAAGCTGCCGGCGCCGGCAGTTCGGCCGCGGTCTGCGGTGCCTGCTGCCGTTCGCGTTTACCGAGCAGGAGCAGGGCGGGAAGCAGCAGGAAGTCGAGAATCAGCGCGAACACGATCGCGAGGATCGTCATCAGGCCGAGATCGACGTTCATCTTGAAGGCAGAGGTGGTCATGACGAAGAAACCGGCGGCGAGGATGATCGTGTTCACGACGATTGCGGTTCCAACGTTGTGGAACGCGTCACGGATCGAGTCCTCGATCGACAGCCCGCGTTCACGGCGCGCACGCACGTACTTCGACAGGAAGTGCACCGTGTCGTCAACGATGATGCCAAGCGAGATCGACGCGACGGTCGCCACCGAAAAGCCGACGGTGCCAACCAGCAGTGCCCAGGCGCCGAAGGTCGTCAAAATTGGCAGGCCGTTCGGTACCAGGGAGAGCGCGCCGAGGCGCAGGCTTTGCAGCGCGAACATCATGATCAGCGCAATCGTGGCGATCGCGACGATCG
>JAACFA010000057.1 GCA_009937625.1 Gammaproteobacteria bacterium
TCGCAGAATATTGCGCGCCTGCAGCAGGACTGGTTGCTGCATCCGGAAGATGAAAATGCGTTAAAGAATATCCGTCGGGCGTTTCACACCATCAAGGGCAGCGGACGCCTCGTAGGCGCTATGAAGATCGGCGAGTTTGCCTGGGACTTCGAGCAATTGCTGAATCGGCTTATCGACAAGACGATTGCGCCCGGCAAGCAAATCATCGATGCGATGGGCAAGGCCGCTCAGGCGTTGCCGGAACTGGTGACCGAGCTGAAAACATCGGTGGCGCCCGAATCGGACATCAACTATTTACGAGGGTTGGCTCGCGCGTTGGCCGAATTCAAGGCCGAGCAGATCATGATTGAGCATGAGCAGCAAGGCAGGACAGTAGAGTCGCCCGATGATCGTATCACCGACGGCGACGAAACCGAGTGGCGAGGAATTGGCGTCGGCGGAAAGACGCAGGTTGTACCTCCAGATAAACTCACTGCGGCCCTACTCGAGGAAATCGAGCCTGACACGATGCGGGTTACGAAGGGTGACTTCGATGCCAATAGAGTGCAGGCCGAAGAGGTTGGCGAATCGGCCCCATCCAGGGGCTCGCCTAATTACGACGATACGGTACTGGCGGAGCCGCCCGAGATTGCACCGGCCCCGGACGGTGTTTACGAACCCGAGACCGCAAACTTTACCGTCGCCGATTTCGATTTCGACATGACCGATTCGGAATACACCCAGGCCATCGACTATACGCAATCACCGGATACGGACGAGGCCGCCGGGTTCGAAGAAAGCGAGGTACCGGTAAGCGCCGGGACCGAGCCAGCGGCAAGTGAATCGATAATCATCGAAACCATCGGCGAGGACTTTCTCGATGATAATCTCGTCGACGAATTCGATGATCAGTCTGCAATCGAGGCGCCGTCGGCATTGGAAAACGACGGGGAAGTCGAAGCAGTAAAGATGTCCGCCGCCGAGCCGGAGCCGGCCGAGGACGATTTCGAAGAAATCACGATGCAGGCTCCCGAGATCGAAGATCAAATCGAGCAGGAAGCGGAATCCGCGATCGAAATAGCCGCCGCCGAGCGAGAGCCGGCCGAGGACGATTTCGAAGAAATCACGATGCAGGCTCCCGAGATCGAGCCAGGTGGGATGACACTCGAGGCCAGCGGTTTCGATACCGCTTCCGAGGCTCAGGCAGCAGAAGCAGGAGCGCTGCAGGATGAGGCGCCGCAACAGGCTCTTGCGCCGGAAGAACCGGCCGAGGCGAGCCAGCAGGAGACCCCCCCGGACCCTTTAGCCGATACGACAAGGAGATGGGTGCCTGGAGAAGAGGCAGAGGCAAGGGAGCCCGGGGATCAAGAGCCGGAAAAACCAATCGGCCTGTCGTTCGACCCGGAGCTGCTGATCATTTACCAACAAGAGGTAGAACAGCACCTCGGCATAGTAAATTCCGCCCTTGACCAAGCTGAGCAAATCGAGGAGCTGATTCCCAGCGAAGAAATCTACCGCGCCCTGCACACGATTCACGGCGCTTCGCGTACCGCGGATATCGCTACCATCGCCGAACTGGCGGGTTTGATGGAAAAGCCCCTGAAATCCGCGATTGCGCAGAAGATGGCGCTCGATCTTGAGATCGTGGCTCTCTATCGGGAAGGTCAGCGCGCCATCGAAAATATGACCAACGAGCTGGTTGCGACCCGCCGGCTGCCCGCTATCCCCGAGAACCTCGGTATCAGTTTCAAAGCGCTGGCGGAAGATTTTGAGGAATATACGGTCGAAATCCCCGGCGAGGAATCGGAACCTGCCGGCGATTTCGTCGATACCTTGACGATGATGAGCGAGTCGGTCGAGACGGAGCAGGATAACGAGCTGCTTACTATTTTTATCGACGAAGCCAATGAACTGCTCGAGATGAGCGACAATACCCTGCACGAGTGGTCGCAGCAGGGAGCCGATGACTCCGGGGCAATGGATTACAGTGCGGTGATGGAGTTACAGCGCTACCTGCACACCCTGAAAGGCGGTGCGCGCATGGCCGAAATCGCCGAGATCGGCAATCTCTCGCATGAAATGGAATCGATGTTTATTGCCGTGATCGATGGGCGGGTCGACAAGAACGAGGACCTGATCGAGCTGCTCAAGGATTGTTTCGACCTGCTGCATCGACAGGTGGTCGAGGCCCAGGAAGGCCGTAGTCTGAGTGATGCGGGCCCCATGGTCGCATTATTGAAAAAGCTGCGGCTCGACGAAGGTGACGAGAGTGCCGCTGAATCAGGCGCGCCGGGCATGGATGTCGACAGCGAAGACATCGATATCGTCAGCGACAACCTGCCCGGTGAACCGCTGGCAGGTTCGGAACGGTCTTCCCAGGATGTCATAAAGGTACGCGCCGATCTGCTCGATAACCTGGTCAGCTCCGCCGGCGAAGTCAGTATCTACCGCGCGCGCATGGAGCAGCAGGTCGCCGGCCTGGGTACCCATCTGGGCGAGCTGGGGCAGACTATTGCCCGCCTGAAAGGGCAGTTGCGCAGCCTGGAAGCGGAGACCGATGCGCAAATTCACTTCAGTCACCGCGCCGAGCACGGTAGATCCGACTTCGATCCGCTGGAGATGGATCGTTACACCATGATCCAGGAGCTGTCGCGCTCGCTCAGTGAATCGGTCAACGACCTTTCCAGCCTGCAGTCGCTGCTGGGGGAACAGGTAAAGGATTCGGAGACGCTGTTACTGCAGCAGTCGCGCGTCAATACCGATCTGCAGGATGGCCTGATCAAGAGCCGCATGGTCAGGTTCTCGGGCCTGCTGTCGCGCCTGCGGCGACTGGTGCGGCAAAGCAGCCAGGAACTCGGTAAGAAAGCCGAGCTGGTTATTACAGGTGAAGAAAACGAAGTCGACAACAAAGTGCTGGATCGCATGGTCGCGCCGCTCGAGCATATTATTCGCAACGCGTTGTCGCACGGTATCGAGACCCCGGTGGAACGGGTCAAGAAAGGCAAACCGGAAAGTGGCAGGATCACGATAGATATCACGCGTGACGGATCCGAGGTCGTGATTCGCGTCAGCGACGACGGTGCCGGTGTCAACCTCGAAAAGGTGCGCAGCCGCGCCGTCCAGCTTGGGTTGCTCGAAAAGAGCCACAACGTCAGCGAAGCCGACCTGGTGCAGTATATTCTCGAACCCGGGTTCAGCACCGCGGATCACGTCACCCAGTTGTCGGGGCGCGGCGTCGGCATGGACGTGGTCGATATCGAGATCAAGCAGCTCGGCGGCACCCTGCAAATCGAGACCAATCCGCAGGGCACGACCTTTATCGCGCGCCTGCCGTTTACGCTGTCGATAAACCAGGCCATCCTGGTGCGCTGCGGCGATGAAACCTACGCTATCCCCCTGATCAATATCGAGGGTATAACCCGTCTGGACACGCAAAGCCTGCTGGATTATTACCGTCAGGAGGCACCCGAGCTGGAGTATGCCGGCCAGCGCTTCGTGCTGCACAACCTGTCGAAACTGGTGGATTCGGGTACCCAGTTCAGGGCCGGCAGCGAAGTCGAGAAACAACCGGTGATAATGAGCCGTTCCGGCGACCTGCGGGTTGCCCTGCACGTTGACGAGATCATCGGTAACCGCGAGATCGTGGTCAAAACGCTGGGCAAGCAACTCAGTCAGGTTAAGGGTCTGGCCGGCGCCAGTATCCTCGCCGACGGCAGCGTGGTGCTGATCCTCGACGTCAATGGCCTGATCCGGCAGAGCTCCGCCAATGCGGTCAAGGTGGTTTACCAGCCTGGCGATGACAGCGAATCGACCGAACGCAACACCGTCATGGTGGTTGACGACTCTATCACGATGAGGCGCGTTGCCAGCAAGCTGCTGGAACGCCACAATTACCAGGTCGTAACCGCCAAGGACGGAGTCGATGCGCTGGCGCAGCTGCAGGACGTGCGCCCGGACGTTATGCTGCTGGATATCGAAATGCCGCGCATGGACGGTTTCGAGCTGGCCACGCATATGCAGAACGAGGAAAACTATTCCGAGATTCCGATCATCATGATCACGTCGCGAACCGGGGAAAAACACCGGGACCGTGCCTTTGAAATCGGCGTGACCAATTACATGGGCAAGCCGTACCAGGAAGACGAATTGATCGAAAATATTCAGAGCGCGCTGGTCAGGTGAGCGAACGATGAATGACAAGGCCACATCGGTACGCTGCATGCTGCTGCCACTCACTTCGCTGAATCTGTTGATCCCGAACTCGGCGGTAGCTGAAATTATCGGTTACTCGACGCCGCGGCCGTTGTCCGATACCAGCGACTGGTTTCCCGGTGTCGTTTTGTGGCGCGGGGTCTACGTGCCGGTGATCGCGGTGGAGCAAATGTGTAACCTGGGAATCGCCCAGGTGGGCCCGCGCGCGCGCATCGCTATCGTCTACAATCCTGAAAAGGATCCGGATCTACCCTATATCGGCATCCATATGCAGGACATTCCGCGCGCCTATCTGGCCGAGGCCGACAGCATCGAATCGGGTAGCGACGAGGGCTTAAGTCAATACCTGGTGACCCGAGTCGACGACGAGCAGTTTGCGCGCGTCATTCCGGATGTCGACAAGATCATTGCCGACCTCAAGCTAGAGTACAACAAGAACCGTCTCGACGAACTTACCCGCTAGGACAGATCCAGGTTCCTTCGAGGGGGCGTGCTGCCAGGCGGCCTCAAATCCCGTCGATCGGAACTGATCTTCAGATGTTCCCCGGCGACGACTGAACTATCGCTAGCGCGGCGGTGGCCGCGGTTTCCATGCGTAACACGCGCGGCCCAAGGCTGACCGCTTGAAATTCTGTTTTATGGGCTAACCCGATCTCGGCATCGGTCAAGCCACCCTCGGGCCCGAGTAGTATCGATACCGAGGGCCGGGAGGGCTCCAGGCTCGATGCAAGCGGTTTGCCCGCAAAATCCAGTATCAGTTTACAGGCGCCTACCGCGGCGGCCAGCGCCGCTTCGAGCCCGGCGTGGAACTCGATTTCGGGGACAATAGCACGGCCGCATTGCTCGCAGGCGCTAATCGCGACAGCTCGCCAGTGGACAAGTTTTTTTTCGAGCTGCGTTGCTTTCAGAGGTGACTGGGTACGCGCGGCGTTGAAGATCGATATTCGGTTTACGCCTAACTCGGTAGTCTTCTGGATCGTCCAGTCCATGTGATCAGCGCGCCCCAGTCCCTGGATGATTTCGCTGGTTAATGCAGATTCGGTGGCTAGCGGCCGCGCGGTCAGGATTTCGGCCGTGAGTCGTTTACCCTCGATAATCAGCCTGGCTTCGTAATCGATTGCTTCGCCGCCGTTAAACAAAAAAAATGCTGCGCCTGGTTTCAGACGCAGCACATTCTTGAGGTAATGGGCCCGGGTTTTGTCGAGGGTAATAATGTCCCCGACGACAAGTCCGGCATCGGTGAATACGCGGTTTTTCCGCATAAACCGGGTCTACCTAGTAACGATAAGTCTCGGGCTTGTAGGGACCGTTGACGTCAACACCGATGTAGTCGGCCTGTTCCTGGGTGAGAGTGGTCAGTTTGGCGCCGATCTTTTCGAGATGCAGGCGCGCGACCTCTTCGTCCAGGTGCTTCGGCAAGACGTAGACCTCGTTCTGGTACTTGCCCGGATTACAGAAAATTTCCATCTGTGCCAGCACCTGGTTGGTGAAAGAATTCGACATCACGAAACTCGGGTGCCCGGTGGCGCAACCCAGGTTGACCAGGCGGCCTTCGGCCAGCAGGATGATGCGCCTGCCGTCGGGGAAGATGATGTGATCGACCTGAGGCTTGATGTTTTCCCAGTCGTAGCCCTTCATTTCAGCGACCTGGATCTCGTTGTCAAAGTGGCCGATGTTACAGACGATCGACTGATCCTTCATCTGCTCCATGTGCTCCTTGCGGATGACGTTGAAGTTACCGGTCGCGGTGACGAAAATATCGGCCTGCGAGCAGGCGTCATCCATGGTGACCACGCGGAATCCCTCCATTGCCGCCTGTAGCGCGCAGATCGGGTCGATTTCGGTAACCAGCACGGTGGCGCCGAGGCCCTTGAGTGACTGTGCACATCCCTTGCCGACGTCGCCGTAACCCAGCACGACGGCTATCTTGCCGGCGATCATGACGTCGGTAGCCCGCTTGATTCCGTCGACCAGCGATTCACGGCAGCCATAGAGGTTGTCGAACTTGGACTTGGTGACCGAATCGTTGACGTTGAAAGCGGGGAACGGCAGTTCGCCGCGCGCCTGCATCTGGTGCAGACGATGCACGCCGGTGGTGGTTTCCTCGGTGACGCCCTGGATGTTCTGCTGGATATTCGAATAGAAGTCGGGCGATTCAGCGAGGCGGGCGCGGATCGCCGCGAAGGCGATCTCTTCTTCCTCGGTGCCCGGATTGTCGAGCACGGAGATGTCTTTCTCTGCCTTGGCGCCGAGGTTGATCAGCATGGTGGCGTCGCCGCCGTCGTCGAGAATCATGTTCGGGGTGCCGCCGTCGTGCCACTCCATGATCTTGTGGGTGTACTGCCAGTAGTCTTCCAGCGACTCGCCCTTGATTGCGAACACCGGCACGCCATCAGCGGCAATCGCGGCAGCGGCGTGATCCTGGGTAGAGAAGATGTTGCAGGATGCCCAGCGCACCTCGGCGCCGAGCGCGACCAGGGTTTCGATCAAAACCGCGGTCTGGATGGTCATGTGCAGCGAGCCAGCGATGCGCGCGCCCTTGAGCGGTTGCTCGGCTCCATACTTGCCGCGCAGCGATACCAGGCCCGGCATTTCTGTTTCGGCAATCGCGATTTCTTTTCGACCCCAGTCGGCGAGCGAGAGGTCAGCAACCTTGTAGTCGTCTTTGACGATGTCTTGCGCGTTAGCACTCATAAATAATCTCCAAACTATTTATGAGCGCCGTTTAACCGATCCTGTGGGCGAGCCTGGCAGTTTATAAACTGTCGCAACGCTCCTCGCACGCAGGTTCCCCGCAGCGGGGAACAGAGTAGTGTAGCTATATACGCGCGGCTGTCAATTTGGATCAGCCACGGTGCTACGGCTAGAGGCCCGCCTCAGCCTTTAGCGCCTCGGCCTTGTCGGTCCGCTCCCAGCTCAGATCGAGATCTTCGCGACCGAAATGTCCGTAGGCGGCGGTCGGCTTGTAAATTGGCCTGAGCAGGTCGAGCATCGCGATCAGGCCTTTGGGCCGCAGATCGAAATGATCGCGAATCAGCTGGATGATGCGGTCGTCGGTGATGACGCCGGTGCCGAAGGTGTCGACGCTGATCGAAGTCGGCTCGGCCACGCCGATCGCGTAGGAAACCTGCACCTCGCAGCGTTCGGCGATGCCCGCGGCGACGATGTTCTTCGCCACGTAGCGCGCCGCGTAAGCGGCCGAACGATCGACCTTCGACGGATCCTTGCCGGAAAAGGCACCGCCGCCATGACGCGCCATGCCGCCATAGGTATCGACGATAATCTTGCGACCGGTCAAACCGGCGTCACCCACGGGTCCGCCGACGACGAAGCGCCCGGTCGGATTGATGTGAATGTTTTCATTTTTGCACTGTGCCAGCCACTCTTCCGGCAAGACCGGCTTTAAAATCGTGTCGATGACACCTTCACGCAAGGTGCTCAGGTCGACCGACTCCTTGTGCTGGGTAGACAGGACCACTGCCTCGATACCGACTGGCTTGTGATGTTCGTAACGCAGCGTAACCTGGCTCTTGGCGTCGGGCTGCAGCCAGTCGAGTTCGCCCGACTTGAATACCTCGCGCTGGCGACGCACCAGGCGATGAGCGTAGGTGATCGGTGCCGGCATCAGAACGTCGGTTTCGTTGCAGGCGTAGCCGAACATCAGGCCCTGGTCGCCGGCGCCCTGTTCCTTGTCATCGCCCTCGTCGACGCCCATCGCGATATCGCCGGACTGTTTTCCGAGACCGGTCAGCACCGCGCAGGTTTTGCCGTCGAATCCGCACTCGGGATTATCGTAGCCAATCTCGCACACGGTATCGCGCACCACTGCTTCCATGTCGACTTCGGCATTGGTTGTGATTTCGCCTGCCAGCAGCACCATGCCGGTCTTGACCAGCGTTTCGCAGGCGACCCTGGAACGCGGGTCCTGCTCGAGCAGGGCATCGAGCACTGCGTCGGAAATCTGGTCAGCCATCTTGTCCGGGTGGCCGCCCGATACCGATTCGGATGTAAAAATATATGAACCCGACATAGTTAACTCCGCCCCTGCGTTGAAAAAAGCGAATTATATGTAAGACAAATCAAAATAACAGCATTGATTGCGCCGGCCATTTAAAAGCTGGATACCGGTAAAAGATATTATGAGTTGCTGTCGATTTGCATTTACGAGAGAATAGCGCGCCTTGTCGAGAACGCGCGTAGTGGTGAAAGTGAATTACCGCCCAGTTCGGTAATGGAACATGTGTAGCCATGAATACTCAATATTAATCAATAGCTTATGTTAAAAACTTCGGTTTCGGGAGCGATCAATGTCATCTCGTAAAACGCTTGCCAATGCGATCCGGGCATTGAGCATGGATGCCGTACAAAAGGCCAATTCCGGTCATCCGGGCGCGCCAATGGGCATGGCCGATATCGCTGAAGTCCTTTACAACGACTTCATGCGGCATAATCCGGCCAACCCGGACTGGAGCGATCGCGATCGTTTCGTGATGTCCAACGGGCATGGCTCGATGCTGCCCTATTCGGTCCTGCATCTGACCGGATACGAAGTCACGATCGAGGATTTGAAAAATTTTCGGCAGCTGCACTCGAAGACCCCGGGTCATCCCGAGCACGGTTACGCGCCGGGTATCGAGACCACCACCGGACCACTGGGGCAGGGTATCTGTAACGCGGTCGGCATGGCGATCGCGGAACGCGCGCTGGGCGCCGAATTCAATCGCGACGATTTCGATATCGTCGATCACTTTACCTATGTGTTCATGGGCGACGGCTGCATGATGGAAGGGATTTCGCATGAAGCCTGTTCGCTCGCCGGGACCCTCGGGCTAGGTAAGCTGGTTGCGTTCTGGGACGATAACGGCATATCGATCGACGGCAAGGTCGAGGGCTGGTTTCTCGACGATACCCCGAAGCGCTTCGAGGCCTATGGCTGGCACGTGGTCGAGGTCGACGGGCACGATCCGGACGAAATCAAGATTGCAATCGAGGCCGCGCGCGCGATTACCGCGAAACCGTCGCTGATTTGCTGCAAGACGATCATCGGCTACGGTGCGCCCAACAAGGCGGGCGGGCATGCCTGTCACGGGGCACCGCTGGGCGAGGAAGAGGTGGCGCTGGCGCGGGTCGAGCTAAACTGGGAGCACGAGCCGTTCGTGATACCCGACGAGGTTTACCAGGGCTGGGATCATCGCGAAAAGGGGCAGGCCCAGGAACAGGCCTGGAACCAGAAATTCACCGATTACAAAGCCGAGCATCCGGAGCTGGCCGCCGAATTCGAACGCCGCATCAATAGCGAGCTGCCCGAACACTGGCAAGAGGAGGCGCAGGCGTTTATAGCGGAGGTCGACGAGGCCGCGGAAACCAAGGCCACGCGCCAGGCTTCGTTGGCGGCGCTCGAGGCTTATTCGCCTTTACTGCCGGAACTGTTCGGCGGTTCCGCCG
Organism: Gammaproteobacteria bacterium; assembly: GCA_009937625.1. Taxonomy (GTDB): domain Bacteria; phylum Pseudomonadota; class Gammaproteobacteria. The sequence goes on from JAACFA010000057.1 coordinate 9,637, forward strand.
ACCTGGGCGGTTCCAACGGCACCGAATGGTCGGGATTCCAGCCGATGCGCGCCGAATCGCCCGATGCCAACTATATCAATTACGGTGTGCGCGAGTTCGGCATGTCCGCAATGCTGAACGGTATCGTGCTGCACGGCGGTTTTATCCCCTTCGGTGCCACCTTCCTGGTATTTTCGGATTATGCGCGCAACGCACTGCGCATGGCGGCGCTGATGAAAATTCAGAGTATCTTCGTTTATACCCACGATTCGATCGGGCTCGGCGAAGACGGTCCGACTCACCAGGCGGTAGAGCAGATTCCTAGCTTGCGCCTGATTCCGAACATGCGGCTATGGCGTCCCTGCGATACCGTCGAGACTGCTGTGTGCTGGAAAGCCGCCATCGAACATCGGGATGGGCCGAGTTGCCTGGTGTTTTCGCGCCAGGGCCTCAAGCATCAGCCGCGCAGCCCGGAGCAGATCGAGGCCATTGCGCGCGGCGGCTATATCCTGCGCGATTGCGAGGGCACCCCCGATGCGATCATTATCGCAACCGGTTCGGAAGTCGAACTGGCGATCGCGGCCTGCGAATCGGAAGCGCTCGAAAATCAAAAGATACGCGTGGTCTCGATGCCCAGCACCTGTGTGTTCGACCGGCAGCCGAAGGAATATCGCGACGAAGTGCTGCCGCCCGACGTCAGTGCGCGCATCGCGGTCGAGGCCGCTGTGACTGCCGGCTGGTACAAGTACGTGGGTCAGGACGGCATTATCATCGGCATCGATACCTTCGGCGAGTCGGCTCCGGCCAAAGAATTATTTTCATATTTCGGTTTCACCGTCGGCAAGGTGGTGGAAGCGGTCAACAGTCTTTTAGGATTAGATTAACGTTAAGTAACGGGAGAGGTTCATATGTCTATTCGTGTCGGTATCAACGGTTTCGGCCGCATCGGGCGCATGGTGTTTCGTGCGGCGCAGGACTTTAGCGATGTCGAGGTAGTCGGCATCAATGACTTGCTCGAACCCGAGTATCTCGCTTATATGCTCAAGCACGACTCGGTGCATGGTCGTTTCAGGGGCGACGTTGCGGTCGAGGGTAATACCCTGGTCGTCAACGGCAAGAATATCCGGCTCACCGCCGAGCGCGACCCGGCCGAGCTGAAATGGGGTGATCTCGATGTCGACGTCGTGGTCGAGGCCACCGGGTTGTTTCTGACCAAGGAAACCGCGCAAAAGCATATCGACGCGGGCGCGAAGAAAGTCATCATGTCGGCGCCGTCTAAAGATGACACACCGATGTTCGTATTCGGCGTCAATGACGATAAGTACGCTGGCGAAGCGATTATCTCGAACGCTTCCTGCACCACCAATTGCCTGGCTCCGATCGCCAAGGTTATCGATGACAATTTCGGTCTCAAGCGAGGCCTGATGACCACCGTGCATGCCGCCACCGCGACGCAGAAGACCGTGGACGGACCGTCGATGAAGGACTGGCGCGGCGGCCGCGGTATCCTGGAAAATATCATTCCGTCCTCTACCGGTGCCGCCAAGGCGGTGGGCAAGGTGCTGCCAAAGCTTAACGGCAAGCTGACCGGCATGGCTTTCCGCGTTCCGACTTCCGACGTTTCGGTGGTAGACCTGACCGTGGAACTGGAAAAGAACGCGAGCTACGAAGATATTTGCACGGCAATGAAGGCGGCCTCGGAAGGTCCGATGAAAGGCGTGCTCGCTTACACCGAGGACAAGGTGGTATCCACCGACTTCCGTGGTGAAGCCTGCACCTCGACCTTCGATGCTGAGGCCGGAATCCAGATGGACGATACTTTCGTCAAACTGATCTCCTGGTACGACAACGAATGGGGTTATTCCTGTAAAGTCGTCGAAATGGCGCGCGTTATCGCTGCTTAGCGAGACCTGGCCATGCCCGTACTGGAAATGACCGGCCTGGATCTGGCCGGCAAACGTGTATTGATCCGCCAGGACCTGAACGTCCCGGTCAAAGACGGCGTCGTCAGCAGCGACCAGCGCATCAAGGCCTCGCTGCCCGCGATTCGACACTGTATCGACGCCGGCGCGCGGCTGATGATTATGTCGCACCTGGGGCGGCCCGAGGAGGGTAACCCGGAAGCGCAGTTCTCGCTGCAGCCGGTGGCCGACTATCTCGGTAAGGCGCTGGGTAAGCCGGTGCCGCTGGTCAGTAATTACCTGGAGCAGGCGCCCGAGATGTCCGATGGCGACGTCGTGCTGCTCGAAAACGTGCGTTTCAATGCCGGGGAGAAGGCCAACGACGAATCCCTGTCGCGACAGTATGCCGCGCTCTGCGATATCTACGTGATGGACGCCTTCGGTACCGCGCATCGGGCCCAGGCTTCGACCCATGGCGCTGGCCGGTTTGCCCCGATTGCCTGTGCCGGGCCCTTGCTGGCGGCCGAACTCGACGCGCTGGGCAAGGCGTTAAATAATCCGGCGAGCCCGGTTGTCGCGATCGTCGGCGGATCCAAGGTGTCGACCAAGCTGACCGTGCTCGACGCATTGTCGGGCATCGTCGATCAGCTGATTCCGGGCGGAGGGATCGCCAACACGTTTATCGCAGCGGCGGGTTATAACGTCGGCAAGTCACTGGTCGAGGTGGACTTGATTCCCGAGGCCAAACGACTGGTCGAACAGGCCCGGGACAGGGGAGGTGATATTCCTATTCCGACCGATGTCGTATGCGGCAAGGAGTTTTCGGAATCCGCTGCGGCCGAGGTGAAACCGGTGTCCGAAGTCGAGGACGACGATATGATCTTCGATATCGGCCCCGAGACAGCGGCTCATTTTGCAACAATACTGCAACAAGCCGCGACTATCGTATGGAATGGCCCGGTGGGCGTGTTTGAATTCGACCAGTTCGGAGAGGGTACCAGAACCTTATCGCAGGCCATCGCCGCGTCGCCGGCATTCTCGATCGCCGGTGGCGGTGATACACTGGCCGCTGTCGACAAGTATGGCATCGCACAGCAGGTTTCGTATATCTCCACCGGTGGTGGCGCTTTTCTCGAGTTCCTGGAAGGTAAACAACTACCGGCAGTGGCAATGCTGGAACAAAGGTACTCAGACTATGAGAGCAGTTCTACGTAGAACGAAGATCGTCGCGACCCTCGGGCCGGCGACCGAATCCGATGCCGCAATCGACAGCCTGATCAAGGCCGGTGTCGATGTGGTGCGTCTCAACTTTTCCCACGGCACGCCCGACGAGCACAAGGCGCGGGCCGAGAAAATTCGGCGCATCGGTCTCGAAAACAACCGCCACCTGGCGATACTGGCCGACCTGCAGGGGCCAAAAATCCGCCTCAGGAAATTCAAGACCGGCAGCGTCGATCTTGCCGTCGGCGACCGCTTTTGCCTTAACATCGAATGCCCGGACGGCGAGGGCGACAGCGAGCAGATCGGCGTTACCTACAGGAAGCTTCCCGAGGATGTAAAAAGCGAGGATATTCTGATGCTCGATGACGGCCGTATCGTGCTGCAGGTCGATGCGGTCGACGGGCCGCGTATCAACTGCACGGTGCGGGTTGGCGGTGAGCTTTCCGACAACAAGGGCATAAACCTCAAGGGTGGCGGCTTGACCGCGGAGGTACTCACCGACAAGGACCGGGACGACGTCAAAACGGCGGCCCTGATGGATGCCGACTATCTCGCGGTATCCTTTCCGAGGAACGCCGCCGATATGATCCAGGCGCGCCGGTTGCTCGACGCCGAAGGTTGCTCGGCCGGGCTGGTCGCCAAGATCGAGCGCGCCGAGGCGCTCGATAATCTCGAGGAAATCATCCAGGCGTCGGACGCGATCATGATCGCGCGGGGCGACCTGGGCGTCGAGATTGGCGACGCCAAGCTGCCCGCGGTGCAAAAACAGATCATCAGTAAAGCGCGCAGTCTGAATTGTGTCGTGATTACCGCGACCCAGATGATGGAATCGATGCGCGACAACCCGATTCCGACACGCGCCGAGGTGTTCGATGTTGCCAACGCGGTTCTCGACGGCACCGATGCGGTCATGCTGTCGGCCGAAACCGCGACCGGCGCCTACCCGAGCGAGACCGTCCGATCGATGTCGGACATCTGTCTCAACGCCGAACAGCACAGCCGCGCGATAAAATCCAGGCACCGGCTCGACGACACCTTCGAGCGCGTCGATGAGGCCATCGCGATGGCGACCATGTATACTGCCAACCACCTGAATGTGCGTGCGATTGCATCGCTGACCGAGTCCGGCTCGACGGCGTTGTGGATGTCGCGCATCAGTTCAGGCATCCCCATTTTCGCGTTGTCGCGCCATCGGTCGACCAACCGCAAGGTCAACCTGTACCGCGGTGTGTTCCCGGTCGACTTTCCGACGATTCATACCAACCATGCCGAGGCCAACCAGGAAGCGGTCGATCTGATGAAGAAGCAGGGCTCGATCGCGGACGGCGACCTGGTCATCATCACCAAGGGTGACCTGATGGGTACCGGCGGCGGCACTAACGCGATGAAAATCGTCGAAGTCGGCAACATGCCCGACTTCATCGCCTAGCCCCCTTTGCTCGAGTTCGGTCTGGCTAGGTCACCTCGGCGGGATCGGCTTTACGCGCCGATAGCAGGCTGTAGCTGAAAATCGCGAGCCCGATCCAGATACCGATAAAACCGAGCAGCTTGTCGAGGTTGAAAGCTTCACCAAGCAGCGCTACCCCGCAGAAGAACTGCAACGACGGTGTGACGTAAAACAGTATTCCCACGGTCGTCATCGGCAGCATGCGGGTACCGGCGGTGAAAAAAGCGAGTATCTGTCGCCCGGGCCTGGTTCAGGAACATCGCGTCCCCCCGATGATGCAGCCACAGGATCAGCGCCAGCGTAAACGGAAGCAGCAGCAGTATTTCGACGAACAGCCCCGGCACCGCATTGGTCGTCATTTGTTTGCGCAGCAAGCCGTAGAGCGCGAAGCTGAATCCAACCGCGAGTACCACCCAGGGTAGAACCGACGTGCTGAGGAAATAGTAGGCAACGCCGGCAGCGGCGCACAGAATTGCGATAACGTTGGCGCGGCCGAGTTTTTCCTTGAAAACGATGACGCCTGCCAGCACGTTCAGCAGCGGCGTCAGGAAGTATCCCATGCTGGCCTCGAGTACTCGATGATTGGCGACGGCCCAGATGTAAATGCCCCAGTTCAGGCTCACCACCAGGCCCGATAGCGCCAGCCATTTCAATTCGCGCCAGGATGTCAGCGCGGCTGCGACCTGCGACCTCCTGCGCCCGCTGAGCAGTACCAGCAGCAATAGTACCGGCGCCGACCACAGCATGCGGTGCAGCAAAACCTCGAGTGCCGGCACGTGGATTAGCAGCGCCCAGTAGAGTGGAAACAGTCCCCAGCCGATGTAACCGGCGAGGATTACCGCGTAGCCCCTGTTCATCGGTCGTCAGCGTCGCCGTAGATCCCGATACTGAACAGGCTCGAATTGTCGCCCTCGAGCGGCATTTTACGTTCCTGTAGTTCGAGTGTTTCGAAATAAGTGTTGTTGATGGATTCGATCAACGATTGCTGCGCCGCGTCGCTCAAATTCAGCAATAGTTTGAGATCGACGTCGGCAGGTTGTTGCACGTGCGCCGTGAAATCTTTCAGGTCGTGGGTATTTTGTATTTCCGCCAGGTACTTCCGATAATAGGATTCGGTTACCCCGGTCGCGGATGGCTTATCCGCCAGCAGCAGGATGAAAAATTCCTTTTTACGCTCGACCTCGATCCTGGACTGCCACAGGCTGTCGATCAGAACCTGTTTCTGCTGAATTTCGCGGTCGATAATGTTGATCTGCTCGTTGTTGAGGCCGATGAAATAATGCGTGATCAACGCAGATATAATATTAAAAACGACGCCGGTCAGCACAAATACCCAGGGAGCCAACCAGCGGTCGAGGCTGGATCTAGCCATTTGTCGCCCCGAATAGCGGCGGCAGTATTGCGCCGTGTGCGCAGCGCAACACCGGCAGATCGCAATGGGGCTGCAGATCGGCCGCGTTATCCATGTCGGGGTTAGTCATCGGGGTAACCTGGTTCAGGATAATCGCCGCCACGCGCAGATGACGGCTAGTCACCGCCTGCGAGGTCATCAAGGCCTGGTTTACCGCGCCGATTCGATCGTGCACCACGATGATCACCGGCAACTGCAACGCCCCCGCCAGGTCCGCGTTTAGGCCGTTCTCCGCGAGCGGCGAGTAAAAGCCACCCGCACCTTCGACGATCAGGCAGCGATCGTCATGGTCGCGCGCGCAAGCATCGATCAGATTTTCCATCAGCAGCGTTTGCCCTTCGAGGCGAGCCGCGCGATGCGGTGCCAGCGCCGCGCGGAAGCGGTAGGCGGTTATGCGCTCGATCGGTTCGCTCTCGCCATTGGCGCGCTGCAGGGCAGCCGCGTCGTGCGTCAGTAATTCGCCCTGGGGTCCGGGAATGCAGCCAGATTCAGCGGGTTTACGGGTCTCGACCTCAAAGCCCGCTGCGCGCAACTGCTGCACTATCTGGCAGGCGATGTAGGTCTTGCCGACATCGGTATCGGATCCGGTGACAAAATATCCACTCGCCTCGGGCTTAACCAGCATATCTCAACACCTTCCTGCTGCGGCCGCCGATACGTCCGCTGTGGCGAGGCGTGCTCCCGACGGGTGGCTTGACGTAGTTACAACTACGCCGGCGCCGCCCTCTGGTCCGTGCGCCCCGTCACATCGGCGTCTAGGCGCCCTCGCGACGGAACGCGCCGAGATATGCTGGTTCATCATTTGAGCATTCTGTGCAAGATACCGGGCAACTGCAAGTCTGGGCTCGCGACCGCATCGGAATGGAGGCGTTGACGATGCGCCGTGCTGGGAAAGCCGGGCCCGCCTGTTATAATCGCGCCGGGAATTTAGGACCGTTGTTGATATGCAGGACTTTGTCATCGGCCAGCGCTGGATCAGCGCCGCCGAACTCCATCTCGGCCTGGGCATGGTGATCGAAATCGAACACCGTACCGTGAGCATTATTTTTCCCGCGACCGGCGAAACCCGGATTTACGCTCGCGCCGACGCGCCGCTGACCCGGGTGCGTTTCCGCGAGGGAGACTGGGTCGAAAAACATGACGGCGAGAATTTGCAGGTCCTGGGACTCAGCGAATCCAACGGTTTGATTGTGTATCATTGCGCCGACGAGCGCGGCAATGCGGCCGACCTGCCAGAGGGCCGCCTGAGTAACTTCCTGCAGCTCAACCAGCCAGCGGAGCGGCTGCTCAACGCGCAGGTCGACCGCAACAAATGGTTCAGCCTGCGCTGCAAGACCCGCGAAATCGCCAACAGCCTGCAGCAGTCGGCCGTGTTCGGGCTGGCCGGCAGCCGCACCAGCCTGATCGCGCACCAGTTGTATATCGCGCACGAAGTATCGCGCCGCTATGCTCCACGCGTTCTGCTGGCGGATGAGGTCGGTCTGGGTAAAACCATCGAGGCAGGATTGATCCTGCACCAGCAGTTATTGCTCGAACGCGCGCGCCGGGTGCTGATCGTGGTCCCCGAGTCGCTGGTGCATCAATGGCTGGTGGAAATGCTGCGCCGCTTCAATCTGATGTTCAGCATCTTCGATGCGGCGCGTTTCGAGGACCCCGAATCCGAGGCAGAGGAGTTCGACGACAGCGAAAATCCGTTTCATGCCGAACAACTGGTGTTGTGCAGCCTGGAATTCCTGGTCAGTCACCCGGACCGGGCGGCGCAGGCCTGTGCCGGTGAGTGGGATCTGCTGGTGGTCGACGAGGCCCACCACTTGACGTGGACGCCCGAGCTTGCGAGCGACGAGTATCGACTGGTCGAGAGTCTGGCGGAAAATACCATCGGCCTGTTGCTGTTGACGGCGACACCGGAACAACTCGGCAAGGAGAGTCACTTCGCTCGCCTGCGCCTGCTCGACCCGGATCGCTTTGCTAGCCTGGAACGTTTCCTGCAGGAAGAGCAGGGCTACCGTCGACTTGCCGAACAGGCGGAGGCCTTGCTGTCAGACCCCGACGCGGGCCAGCAGCTCGACGACCTGCTGGATCAGCACGGCACCGGCCGGGTGCTGTTTCGCAATACGCGTCACGTGGTCACCGGTTTCCCGGAGCGCGAGGTACACCCGGTGCAGCTCGAAGCCGGTGCCGACGCCTATGCCTCGTGGCTGGGGCAATTTCTGCGTGAGTACCGCAGTCGTAAGGTGCTGGTGATAACGGCCGCGTCAGAATCGGCGCAGCATCTCGTTGCCCGCATGAAGCAGGAATTCGGAATTCGCGCGGCGCTGTTTCACGAGGGTATGTCGCTGGTCGAGCGCGATCGCGCCGCCGCCTGGTTTGCCGATCACGAAGACGGCGCTCAGGTTCTGATTTGCTCCGAGATTGGCAGCGAGGGTCGCAATTTCCAGTTTGCGCATCACCTGGTGTTGTACGACCTGCCTTTGAATCCTGATCTGCTGGAGCAGCGCATCGGCCGACTCGATCGCATCGGCCAGAACGCGGTGATCAAGATCCACGTGCCATATATCGAGGGCAGCGCGCAGCAGGTACTGTTTCGCTGGTATCATGAATCGCTGGGCGCGTTCGAGCACACCTGCCCGGCTGGCCACCAGGTCTGGCTCAATACGCGTCACGAATTACAGCGCTACCTGGACGATCCCGCGTTGCCAATGGATGCCTTCATCGAAAGCACGCGCGAGTTGCATCATTCCCTGGACCAGGAACTCCAGCAGGGCCGCGATCGACTGCTGGAAATCAATTCCTGTCGACCAGGCATTGCCGACGCCCTGATCGACGAGGCCATGCAGCGCGAGCTCGAGTTGGACCTGTTCAATTTCATGGAGCGGATCTACGACTGCTACGGGGTCAACAGCGAAATTCGCGGCCAGGATCGCTGGGTAATTACGCCGGGCGATAACATGCTGACGCAAATGCCCGGCCTGCCCGAGGACGGCATGACGGTAACCTACGAGCGCAGCGCCGCGCTCGCCAACGAAGACCTGCACTACCTGACCTGGGAACACCCCTTCGTACGCAACGCCATGGATATGGTTCTGAGCAGCGAATTCGGTAATACCGCGCTGATCGCGCAACAGTTTCCGGGAGTCCAGGCGGGCACGCTGCTGGCCGAGTGCCATTTCCTGATGGACTTCAGCGATGACTACCGAAGTCACAACGAGCGTTACTTTCCCAACGCGAGTATTCGCGTACTGGTCGACGAAACGGGTCAGGATCACAGCTCCCGTTTCGAGCTGGAAACCGGGGCGGGCCCGGTACAGCGCGTCGACCAGGATACTGCGATCAAGGTCGTCAAGGCGCGGCAAACCGAATTGACCCGGATGCTGGAGTTTGCCGAACTGGTCGCGGATACGCGAGTGCCGGCGCTGATCGAAGCGGCGCGCAGCAATGGACGCCAGCTGCTCGGGCATGAGGTCGAGCGCCTGGTGGAGTTGCAAAAAGTTAATCCTGGCGTGCGCGACGACGAAATCGACTTTTTTCGAAACCAGCTGGAGCATTTCGAATCCGCGCTGGAACACTCGCGTTTGCGCCTCGACGCGGTACGCATCGTCGTCGCGGTATAGATTTCGTTCCGATTCGGTTCGGGTTATTTAGATTGCCGAATCGAAGCGTGTCGGCTTGTTATCGGCCTGCTCCTGTTGCAGCAGCAGGCAGAATTCGTCGCCACCCCAGCGGGCTACCGTGTCGCTCGCACGCATGCAGCTGCTCAAACGCTCGGCCGCGCCCTTGAGCAGGCTGTCGCCGGCGTCGTGGCCAAGGCTGTCGTTAATGTTTTTGAACTGGTCTAGGTCGACGAACAGCACTGTTGTGAGCTGCTCGTTACGATCCGCGATCTTCATCGCCTGTTCGAGCCGGTCGACAAACAGGCTACGATTAGGCAGGCCTTTCACGATACCCTCGCCGTCATCGTGTAGCTGCTGTGACAGGGAGTTTTCAACCAGTTGTGACTGCGGCATCGTTTCCGCCAGGCGCAAAAAGTCGCCGTATTTCGGGAACAGGGTATTGG
>JAACFA010000262.1 GCA_009937625.1 Gammaproteobacteria bacterium
GGGCACTGAAAAAATGGGAGGGTATGCCGGACGGTGTGCCCGACGGCCACAGTGTCTGCCATCTGATCGAATCTTTCGATATCGACGATGACGACGACGTCTAAACACCCGAACGAGCGAATTGGTATGGATAATATGGGACAGCCTTCTGCGGTTACGGATCTGCTCGATCCCGTCTGCGGCATGAAAGTTAACAGCAGCAGCGAACACCGCCATCAGCACGAGGGCACGGATTATTTCTTTTGCAGCAGCAGCTGCCTGCAGAAGTTCGCTGCCGATCCGGCCAGGTATCTGGCCGAGGCGCACCACCACGATCACGGTGCTACGGCCACACCGGGCGCGGCCGACGCCGTTCACATTTGCCCAATGTGTCCCGAAGTGAGCCAGTTCGGCCCCGGCCCCTGTCCCAAGTGCGGCATGGCGCTGGAACCGGAAACCCCCTTACTTCCCACCAGAGTGCAGTATACCTGCCCGATGCATCCCGAAATAATTCAGGATGAGCCGGGCAGTTGCCCCAAGTGCGGCATGGCGCTCGAACCGATGACGGTAACGATCGAGGAGGAAGAAAATCCCGAACTCGTCGACATGAGCCGGCGGTTCTGGGTGAGTGCGGTGATTTCGATTCCGCTGGTCATCCTCGCCATGGGGGGAGTCGTCGGCTTGTCGTTCGAATGGCTGGCGAGTCCGCGCGTCCTGAGCTGGATCGAGCTGGTGCTGGCGACCCCGGTGGTGTTGTGGGGCGGATGGCCGTTCTTTGTCCGCGGCTGGCAATCGGTGGTTACCCGTAATCTCAACATGTTTACGCTGATCGCGCTCGGCACCGGCGTTGCCTGGGTTTACAGCTCGGTCGCGACCGCGATGCCCGATATCTTTCCGGGCTCGTTCCGCGACGCCGACGGCAAAGTCGCGATTTACTTCGAAGCGGCCGCGGTCATCGTAACCCTGGTGCTGCTGGGTCAGGTCATGGAATTACGCGCGCGCAATCGCACCGGCGCCGCGATCAGGGCATTGCTCGGGCTGGCGCCTAAGACCGCGCTGCGTATCGATGCTGACGGTAGCGAATCCGAGGTACCGTTGGAGCGGGTCATGGTAGGCGACCGGCTGCGGGTGCGGCCGGGTGAAAAAATCCCGGTGGACGGTTCGGTGATCGAGGGCAATAGCTCGGTAGATGAATCCATGCTCACCGGCGAGCCGATCCCGGTAGAAAAGCTTGCCGGCGACAGGGTTATCGGGGCTACCATCAATGGTACCGGTAGCCTGGTTATCGAGGCGGATCGCGTCGGCGCCGACACCATGCTGTCGCAGATCGTGCATATGGTCGCGAACGCGCAGCGCAGCCGCGCACCGATTCAGAAGCTTGCCGACATCGTCGCGGGTTACTTTGTGCCGGCGGTGGTGCTGGTCGCCATCGTCACTTTCTTCGTCTGGGCAGCGGTCGGCCCGGAGCCGGCAATGGCCTTCGCAATTATCAATGCTGTTGCGGTGTTGATCATCGCCTGCCCCTGCGCACTCGGCCTCGCGACGCCGATGTCGATCATGACCGCGACCGGCAAGGGCGCGTCGATGGGCGTGCTGTTCAAGGATGCCGAGGCAATCGAGGTGATGCGCAAGGTCGATACGCTGGTGGTGGACAAGACCGGGACGCTGACCGTAGGCAAGCCACGGCTGGTCCAGGTCGAGGCGGCATCCGGAATGGATGAAACGGCGTTGCTGAGGCTGGCGGCCACGCTGGAACGCGGCAGCGAGCATCCGCTGGCGTCGGCTATCGTTGCCGGCGCGCTGGAGCGGGAAATTGACCTGGGCAAGGTCGAGAATTTCGATTCGGTCACTGGCAAGGGCGTCATCGGCGAAATCGACGGCAAGTCGGTGGCGCTGGGCAACGCGGGATTGCTGGAATCCCTCGGTATCGATCCGGGTGAATTCGCGCAGCGCGCAGAGGCATCGCGTGCCGAAGGTCAGACCGTGATGTATGTCACGGTGGACGGCGTCATGGCCGGCACCATCGGTGTCGCCGATCCGATCAAGGAAACGACTCCCCATGCGATCGAGGCGTTACATGAAGAGAATGTCCGCATCGTGATGCTGACCGGGGACAGCGAAACCACCGCCAGGGCGGTAGCCGCCCGGCTCGGCCTGGACGAGGTCATCGCCGGGGTGCTTCCCGATCAGAAGGCGGAGATTGTCAAGCAACTGCAAGCCGAAGGTCGCATCGTAGGCATGGCGGGCGACGGCATCAACGATGCCCCCGCACTGGCCCAGGCGGAGGTCGGGGTCGCCATGGGCACCGGCACCGACGTGGCCATGGAAAGTGCCGGGGTCACGCTGGTCAAGGGCGATTTGCGCGGCCTTGTCAGGGCACGTCGCCTGAGCCGGGCGACCATGACCAACATTCGCCAGAACCTGTTTTTCGCGTTCATCTATAATAGCGTCGGCGTGCCGATCGCCGCCGGGGTGCTCTATCCCTGGTTCGGCATTCTGCTCAGCCCGATGATTGCGGCTGCCGCGATGAGTTTTAGCTCGGTTTCGGTTATCGCCAACGCATTACGCCTCAACCGTGTGAAGTTGTGATCGCGTTAATGCGTTTAGTGCGTATCGCTTAATACCGTTTGCTGGCACGAGCGGAAGAGTGGATCTGGACAATTTTGGCTAGGCCGGCTCTGCGATCAGTGAGTTATTTCGGTTCGACTCCCATGTCGGCAGCATTGGTCCCGGGTTTCGCCTGTTTTCTATCGTACAGGAAACTGTCACCGCAATTCCTTTACCCTGATTCAGGAAAACGGGTTATCAGTAGCGAATACAATCCAGGCAGTCCCAGGTCGCTGTGACGGTCGGGATCGAATTCGTGTCATGGGCCGGTATCGAGGTTGCCTATTGTCGGCTCGGCAGCATATTTATCCGGTTGTGCCTCGAACCGCTGCAGGCAGCGCGTCGAGCAAAAGACATATTTGCGCTGCTGGTACTCGGTCGTTATCGTCGCCGTCCACTCATCGACGCGCATGCCGCAGACAGGATCGATAACCCAGTTGTGCGGTTCCCGCTTGCGGTTGCGCAGCCGACCGTCTTCCAGCCAGAGGATGCGATCGGCGATCTCCTCGACCCGTGGATCATGGGTCACCATCAGCACGGCGCAGTTCTGGTCGCGGGCCACGTCGTGCAGGATCATCATTACTTCCTGCCCCATATGCGAATCGAGATTGCCGGTAGGCTCGTCGGCGAGAATGATTTGCGGGCGGTTTATCAGCGCACGGGCAATCGCGACGCGCTGCTTTTCCCCGCCGGAAAGCGTTCGCGGTAAGGCCTTGCGCCGCGGTGCGAGATCCAGTTCATCAAGCAACTGATCCAGGCGGCGATTTGCGCCGCGGGTACCGGACGGCGCCAGTTGCGCCGGCAACAGTATATTGTCCTCGACGTTGAGTGCTTCCAGCAGGTTGAATGATTGGAACACGAAACCGATTTTTCTCGCCCTCAAGCGCGCCAGGTCCGCTGCCTTCATCGAGCTGATATCCTCGCCGTCGACGATGATCTGTCCGCTGCTGGGGCTGAGCAAGGCGCCTAGCATCGACAGCAGTGTGGTTTTCCCCGATCCGGAGGGCCCCATGATCAAAACCATTTCGCCTTGGCCGATGTCCAGGCTGACATCGTTGACTGCGCGTACCATTGAAGCACCAGAGCCGAAGCTTTTACTGAGATTACTGGCCTGTAGAATGGTTGTATCGCTCATCGCAATTCCTAACTGTGAAAGATAGCGATGCCAGCAACGCGATCGGCAACGTAATAATGGCGATCGAAGCGAACTGGTGCAGACGCACGGCGAGGTTGATTTGCGGTACGACCGTCGGTAACCAGGCCAGTATCGTGAACGAAATAAGCATGGCTAACAGCAGTCCCAATACCGTTATTACCAGGGTCTGGAACAACGCCGCCAGATAAATCTGGCCGTTGCCGAATCCCAGCGCCTTGGCAATTGCCAGTTCACGCTTCTTCCGCGCAATTAACGAATAAGCGGTGAATGCAACGATGACTACTGACAGCAGGGTGCCGATGAGCGTCATCATGCGTACGATTTCCGCGCCCATTTGTGCGGCCAGTTGCCAGTCACTTGCAATGAATTCGTCGCTACTGAGCGCATTGACCTTATCGATATCCTGCATGATTTGCCTGGCCAGGTCTTTCGGGTCGACGCCCGGTTTCGCATAAACCATGACGTAGCTGTACTGGTCGCTGGCCTCAAGCAAGTCTCCTAGATCCACAGCCGATACGAACACCACAGAACTGGCCATGGAAAAGCTCTCCCGCGACAAACCCACAACCATTAACTTGCGATCGATCATCGTAATTTCGCCGCCGATACCGATTCCGGTAAGCCTCGTAATGACCTCTGGTATTACGGCTTCACCGGGTCCGGGTATGGACTTGCCTTCAGCCATTGCCCACGGGCCGACACGGCGGTGCTCGGGCCTCAGGCCGATAATGTAGGAGAACCAGTCCTTGCCGCCGGCTTTAATCGGGCCATTTAGATAAAGAATCGCGGCGACCTCACTCACCTGCGGATTTTTTGCGATAAAGTCGGCTTTCCAGTCCCAAAGCATCGAGCTGGCCATATGCATATTGGACACGCCCTTTTGCATTACCCAGACGTCCGCCTGCGTCTGTTCCAGGTAAACCACCATCTGGTCGGACTCGCCTTCGAAAACCGCGCTGAAAAAGATTACCAGCACGAACGATACCGCAACCGCCAGCGCGCTCACCATGAGCCGCATCGGCTCCGCCAGCAGGGTTTTCAGGCTCCAGTAAAACATGTCAGTTCCTGAATACCTGGGCCGGGTCGAGGCGCGCGATGAGGCGGTAAGGCAGGTAGGCGCCGATCGCGGCCAGCACCAGGGCGGCGATTATGGTTCTTGCCAGTGGCACAGGCTCCAGAACAGGGACCTGGTAAAGGGGCACCAGGGATTCGATTATCGAGCTCGCCAGGATTGCCAGCAGCAGCGCTAACGGAAACGACAGGAATACAATGACGAGCGCTTCCAGCACCATCTCGATGGCCAGCGCCCGATTGGTAAATCCCAACGCCTTCTTCAAACCAAAATTACGCAACCGCGCATGTACCGATGCGAAGGCGATCATGCCGACAACCAGTAGCGCGATGATGTAGCCCGCGCTGATCAATACCCCGATCACCGGCCCGAACAGCGTACGCCCCAGCGCTTCGTCGTTCAGCGCGAGTTCGCCGGGCTCGAATACATCGGCTTCCGGTTCAACCGACTCGATCGCCACGCGCACGGCCGACCGGTCTGCACCCGGATTCAACTCAACCAGCAGGTAACTCAATAGCGGCAAATTACTGATATCGCCAACCAGGTCGGAATCGAAAAAGAAGTCGATCATGTCGTCGTAGGTAATGAATGAAAATGCGGTAAACAGGGCGGATGCGCGGGTTGCAATACCCGAGACCCGAAACTCGAAATCCGCCACGACGAACGACTCATCGATGACGATTTCTCGTGCGATCGCTGGAGCCTTGCCTTCTCTGAGCTTCAAAGGACCACCGAGGGTATCGTAAACAACGAAAAAAATTGGACTCTTGCGATATCCCGGCTTGTTATATATTACCGGCACCATGGTGATGGGGTGCGCTTCGACGACGCCGTCCACGGCCTCGATCCGTTCGCGGCTCAGTTGAGGGAGCAACGAGCGGCTGGCGACGAAATTGGAAACACCGGATTGCGCTACGATCAGGTCGGCGCCGCGGTTGAGGGCTACGTTCTTCAACTGCATCAGCAAGCCCGACTGAAATCCTTCGAGCAACAGGATCAATGCCAGTGCGCTGGCGACGGCGCAGCAGGTGAACAGAGTACGCAGAGAATTGTAGGTTATTTGGCTTATTATGGATTTGACCAACATTATGCGGTGCCTGGATAAATTGCAGTATATTGGGATAATTGGTTATCTCGACTTTGAATTGGATATTTTGTTGCAAAACGAAGGACAAGCCTTCAATCTTATTCACGCAGCCTTAAACAATCTCCATTTTTTGATTTCCTTTTT
>JAACFA010000263.1 GCA_009937625.1 Gammaproteobacteria bacterium
CCAGTTGCTGGGTAACGATATCTTCGGCAACCTGTTTTCTGAATTTTTCGAGCTCTTCCTGCGGCACCTTGCCGTGAAAATACTTGTACCTTACAGCTGACTGAAATATGGCTTCGAACTCATCCTTGCTGATGGTTAAGTCATCGATCTGAGCAAATATCGAGCCCTGATCAGCGGCTGAATCCGGGTTATCCGCATTCGCTTGAAACACCATTAATAATGCGGCCAGGCCGATGCCCACCATAAATCCTTGCATGCCGTTACCTCTTATGCAGAAAACTCCACTTCCATATAATCGTGTCCAGTAAAAAGTTTACTCCAGCGCCGACGGTAGTTTCAATTCCGCCGACGCTGGAGCCAAGGGGTGTTTCGTGTTAGAAACGCCCTGTTACTTGTTGTGACAGGCCAGGCAAACCGCGCTGTTATCGTTAGAGGTGCGCAGGAATGTTGTGGTGCCTTCGACGTGCGGATCGTGGCAGCTTGCGCATTCCACGAACGGTTGCAGCCCACCCGCGATACCGGTTACGTCACGGTTGTAAAGAATCATGTCGGTTTTGTCACGCGTGGTATTGGTACCGGTTTCGACCCAGAACACGTTGGTGCCGTTGATGTCGACGAACGAGGCGTCGTTGAAATCCTCGTCGGCAAGGGTTCCGCTGGGCGCAGCCGCGGTAAGACCGCCACCGCCGTACTGGATGCCGATCGGGTGATCGTTGCTGATATCCTGGCCAAGATTAGGCGCATTGATCATTTCTCCGGTCCCAATGTTCACATTGGGACCCGTCCAGGTGCCACCCCCAAAAGTAGGATTGGTTAATCCTGAACCGGGCTCATTCAATACGGAATCCATCGCCTGTGTACCGTCGTGGCAGGACAGGCAAGCAATTGAAACCGAGCCGACCGGGGCTATCGCGCCTTCGATGGTCGCAGAGTTCAGCGTCGCATAGGTGGTATAGGTAGCCGGATCTGCCAGGGTGCGGTTCCACAATGGCACTGCCGCATCGGTTGAACCGCCGTGCGGTGTATGACAGAAAACGCAAACATCGGCGGTACCCGAGAAGGTGTTTGACCCGGCCGGACCAGCGGTTCCCAGGTTATGCACGGTATTCTCGACAGCCGCCTGAACATTCGTCCAGCTCAGTGCGCCGAGGGTTACGATGGCCATTGCGAACAACAAAGTTGCTACTCCGCTGCTCAAGGACCTCAATTTTGGTGTCAAACTTTTCATTTCTAAATCCCCTTGTGTTT
The DNA here is from genome assembly GCA_009937625.1 of Gammaproteobacteria bacterium. Taxonomy (GTDB): domain Bacteria; phylum Pseudomonadota; class Gammaproteobacteria. The sequence continues at coordinate 1,249 of JAACFA010000263.1, forward strand.
AATTTCAAATTTCCAAAACTTGTGCTTAAGGGGTTGCAGCATTCGTGCCAACTAATCACAAATGCGATCGAGACCTTTATATCCAAAAATAACCTCATTGGAATCAATGAGATAGGGCCCCAGAAATTTCGAACACACTCCGGGGAAAGGGACGAGCAGTAAAATCCCGGGGTCTGTTTACCAATCCCGGGAAAGATAAATTGTCATTTTCTCGAATCATAGAAACGCCAGGAATCAAGCCGCGGAGCCGTCGCCCCTCCCCCGATCAGGAGACATGTACGGCATTGACGAAGGTTATTTCGTCGAATACGCGATCGAGTGAACGACTGGTGAAATTACGCATCTGTCCGCCACCACTCCATCGTATCGATTGACCGACCTCGATCGGGATGGCAGGCGCCGCCAGCCATACACTCTTGCCGTTTTCCCGAACACGGATGAAACTGTAGCCCGCCGCTTCCATCGACTCCTCTACGATCCCCTGATGGTTCTGAGCCGTCGCCGCCGACGGATTGACGAGCCGGTCCATTTCATCATGGCGTAGTCACGCCAGGCAACCTCCGCACCGGGCTGAACCTCCGTGACCGCGGTTGCTAGCCAGAACTCGTCGCCCCCGACATCGACCAGGGCATAGGTATACCCGCCAGCGACCTCCACCGATTTAACCACCCCCTGATTCTGTTTCGGCTTCGCCGGGGCAGCGGGCGCCTTCGCCGCAGTCATGGCGGCGGCATTATTATCGGAGCCGGATTGCTGCTGCCCCTGTTGCACCGATTCCGAGCAACCCGCCGCCAGTATCAACACAGTGCCCAGCAAGATAACAGGGCTGAGATTCAGCCCGGGTTTAACTAGTTTCATGATTTTGTCCCAATTAGCATTAGTTAGCGATTGAACTTCGGGTTCGCAATTTTCGCGCCACTTAAGGAAAAGCCCTGCTCTGACTGGCTAAACTCCCTTATGCGGAGCGGCATCTTGCGCCCCCATTCTCAATTTCGAGAAATTTTAATGCAGCCGGTTCCTGAGTAGTGATTTATTCAGACTTCAAGCTCGGATCGTACACCAGCCAACCTTGCCCTTCGGGCAAGCTGGCTGGTCTGAAAATGTCCACCTTCCGGAAATACTGATCGACAACATAGACCCGGCCGTCTTCATCGATCGCTAATCCTGCCGGCAGCATGAATCTGGCGGGCCCGGCAGTCGAGTTACGCGACCCCACCGCGAGCAGTAGTTGTCCCTGGGCGTTGAATATCTGAAAATTACCGAACGCGGTATCGACGACGTATACATTTCCGTCCTTATCGACACCGATTCCCTTGGGACGCGAAAACTGACCGCTTTGGCGTCCAATTTTCCCGAAGCTTCGCAGGTAATCGCCCTTGGCGCTAAAAACCTGGACTCGAAAATTGCCGCCGTCGACGACATACAGGTTGCCGTCATCGCCAATTGTCGCGTCGCGCGGCAAATTCAATTCCCCCTCGGCCTGGCCGCGCTTGGCAATGGTGTATAACAGCTCGCCACTGCTGACATCGAACACCAGCACCCGGTGGCGCTGGCTGGCTACTCCGCCGGTGTCGACCACGAATAACCGGGTACCATCGGGCGAGACGGTCAGCCCGGCGGGACGATCGAACATGTCGGGATCGCCCAGCCGGCGTTTATAGTTACCATCCCGGTCGTAGACCAGAACCTGTTTTAACGAGTTGTCGCAAACGAACAGGTTTCCGTTCAGATCGACATCCAGCCCCATTGGCTTGGCCAGCACACCCCCACCGTCAACGCCAATTTCGAAAAACTTGCCTGCACGAACATCGAATGCCCAGACCATGCGCTGCACCGTGTCGCTGACAAAGACGCGGCCCTGGTGAACGCTGACTGCAAAGGGCTTCGACATCCCGATCCCGGTACGCGTGACGCCGGTAAGCATGCGCTCCAGGCGAGCTTCCCCGGACTCGATCTCGACGTCGGCGGTGCTTATCAGGCTGCGTTCGTAGTAGAACCGGGCCTCTTCCGGCGCGGGCGGAAATACCGGCAATTCCATCACTTCCCCAGTCGGCGGACCGGAGGCACAGGCCGATAACAGAAGAATTCCGGAAATTAGTGTCAAAGCGGATGCATTCAGCCTGGGCATGGTGGTCGACAACACAATTGAATAAACAATAATTCCAGCAAGAGGCATGCCAATCTTCGACCCGGCGAACTGACCGCAATATTATGGCATCATAGTTGCTCTAGTTTTTGCTTAGTTCAAATAGACGATAATCGATAGAGGCGTCACCCGATGAAAAGTATGCTATTCCTGATTTTACCGGCAGCCCTGCTGGCCAGCCCCGCGGCACAGGCCGAAGACAGCGCCACCCTGCAGCTTTACAACGAATACTGCTCGGTTTGCCACGGCGATAACGGCGACGGCCAGAGCCATGCCAGGCTGGGCCTGGTGCCACCGCCCCGGGATTTTACCAGCCCGCAATCGGCGGTTGAGTTAAACCGGCCGCGGATCATTCGAGCGATCCGCGACGGAATACCCGGTACCGCAATGACCGGCTGGAAATCACGACTGGACGATACCCAGATCGAGGCGCTGGCCGAATTGATCGCAACCCGATTCATGTTGCCCAGCACGGCCTCGAGCGCTACCGAAGGCAGCCAGATTTACGCCGCCTACTGCTCGGTTTGCCATGGCGATAGCGGCAAGGGAGCGCTGTGGGCAACCGCCGGGCTGTCACCCAGGCCGGCCGATTTTACCAGCCAGGAATTTCGCTCGACGCAGACGCGCGACCATATGATTCAATCGGTCAGCTATGGCCGCCCCGAAACCGCCATGACCGGGTGGAAGAAACGCCTCACGGACGAACAGATTGCCACCGTCGTCGACTACGTCATAGAGGCCTTCATGCCTGGATTCGGCGACCAGGCAGAAGCAGCCGGTAACACCCACAAACATAGTGACGGCCATAACCACACGCATGCCGATCCCGATACCGATCTAGCGGTTTACATGAAACTGCCACTTGAAAACGGTTTACGCGGCGATGCCGTCCGTGGCGAACCCCTGTACCAGGACAATTGCGCCACCTGCCACGGCGAAGAGGGCGATGGCCGCGGCCCCAGGGCTTATTTCATCAATCCCAAGCCGCGTAATTTCCTGCATACCGCATCGCGCGCATCGCTTAACCGGCCAACCCTGTACCGCCTTATCGGAAAGGGTAAGCTGCGCACAGAAATGCCGGCCTGGGAAAAAGTGTTCGACGCGCAGCAGATAGCGGATGTGGGCGAGTACGTGTTTACCACCTTTATCCAGCCCTGAGCCCCTCCGGAATGCCCTCGATTTATCGTTTTTTACTGCTGCTACTGATCACTTACAGCACTGCTGCGGGCAGCGGTGACGTCGCAACCGACGACGATCGGCACGAACAGGGGCGCGATATTTACAACTACCGCTGTTACTTTTGCCATGGTTACTCCGGGGATGCAAAAACCCTTACCAGCACCTATCTGAGCCCGGCACCGCGTGACTTCACCGCCAGCGACCCGCAGACGTTGCCGCGCCAGCGTATGATAGACGTGGTCACGTCGGGTAAGCCGGGAACGGCGATGCATGGTTTTTCCCGGGTACTATCCAACGAAGAGATAGCGGCCGTGGTCGATTTCGTACGCAACGAGTTCATCATTGCGCAACGCCCCAATACTCGCTACCACACGGTCGAAAACGGATGGCCGGATCACGATCGCTACCGCCAGGCCTTCCCATTCGCGACCGGAGCAATTCCGCTGGACACGCCCTGGCAGCAGCTAAGCCCACGGCAAACCCTCGGTAAACAGCTATACCTGACCAGTTGTATTACCTGCCATGACCGCGCGGTAGTCAATAGCGAGGGGGAGATCTGGAGCAAGCAATCAATTTCCTACCCGCGCAATAATTACTCACATACCCGCATAGATGCCGTGTCATCGGCAAGCATTTATGTCAAACACGACATCGCGCCGGCGATAGACGACCTCTCCAGCCAGGCCCTCGAAGGCAAAAACTTGTGGCAGCAGAACTGCGCCTTTTGCCATGCTGCCGACGGTACCGGCGAGAACTGGATCGGCAGTTTTCTGGAGCCCAAACCGAGAAATCTGACGGA
>JAACFA010000264.1 GCA_009937625.1 Gammaproteobacteria bacterium
AGCCGATGACGCCTTTCATAGCCGGCCTCGTCCTGCTGGCCGCGCTATTGCATGCCAGCTGGAACGCGATGGCGAAGTCGGGCGGCACGCCGCAGTTCAGCATCGCCTCCTACCGTTTGATCAGCGCGTTCTGCTGCCTGCCGCTGTTGTTCGTGTTTCCGATTCCGCTGGCCGCGAGCTGGCCGATGCTGCTGGCTTCGATGATTATTCACACCGCTTATTACGTCACCCTGTCGAAGGCATACCGCAGTGGCGACCTGTCCCAGGTTTATCCGCTGTTTCGCGGACTGGCGCCGGTGCTGGTGGTGCTGGGCGCGGCCCTGCTGGCCAAGGAATACCTGTCGACAGGCGCAATGCTCGGCATCGGGCTGGTGAGCGCGGGATTGATCAGCATCACCTTTGCCGGCGGTATCGTCGGCAAGATTCCGCGCCCGGCGCTCGGTTGGGGGCTGGCGACCTCGGTGTTGATCGCGGCCTACACGGTAGCTGACGGTATCGGGGTGCGCGCCGCCGGAAACCCTTTCAGCTACATCATCTGGTTATTCATACTGGAACCGATCCCGATAGGAACCTGGCTGTTAATGAGGGATCGAGCCGGGTGGTTCGGCTATATGCGCGCCAAGCCGGGCAAGATTAGCGCCGGCGCGCTGGCGGCTGCCAGCGCCTACGCCATGGTGATCTACGCCATGAGTGTCGCGCCGATGGCGCTGGTTTCGTCATTACGCGAAACCAGTGTAATATTTGCCGCCTTGATCGGCACCCTGATGTTTCGTGAGCCCTTCGGACGCCAGCGTATCGTGGCCGCGATACTGGTTTGTGTCGGAGTCGTGCTAATCAAAATGTTAAGTTGAGCGGAGGCGCCAGACATGTCATTGACCCGGGACTTTCCACGAGTGGAACTGAGCCACCGGCCGACACCGCTGGAGTTGCTTAAAAACGTCAGCGCCGAGTTTGGTACCCGGGTATGGATCAAGCGCGATGACTGTACCGGGCTCGCCTTCGGCGGCAACAAGAGCCGGCAGCTCGAGTTTTATATCGGACAGGCGTTGGAGCAGGGCGCCGACACCCTGCTGACAACGGGGGCGGTGCAATCCAACCACGTGCGCATGACGGTCGCGGCGGCGCGCAAGATGGGCCTCGAAGTCGAGGTGCAGCTGGAGCACCGCGTCGCGCGCGAGCAGCCCGAGTACCATCAGTCGGGAAATCCCTTCCTGGTAAAGCTGATGGGAGCGAAGATTCACTACTACCCGGAAGGCGAGGACGAGGCGGGCGCCGATCGCGCGCTCGAACTGCGCGCCGCCGAGCTGGCGCAGGAGGGGCGCAAGGCTTATGTCATACCGTTATCGAACGCCCATACGCCTTACGGCGCGCTGGGTTATGTCGATGGCGCCGAAGAACTGGTTGGCCAGTTAAACGCGCTCGAGATCGAACCAACCCGGTTTATCGTGCCGTCTGGTTCGGCGTCCACCCATAGCGGCTTTTTGCTCGGAGCCCGGGCCAGCGGTTGCCTGGCGCCGGTGCACGGCGTATGCGTGCGCCGCGACGCGGTCAGCCAGAAGCAACGCGTCGCCACCAAGCTGCAGTCGGTGATCGACGTGGTGGGCGCCGATATCGAAATAGGTGCGGATGAAGTATTCTGCGACGACAGCATGCTCGCTCCCGGTTACGGCCTGCTGAACGAAGCCACGGTCGACGCCATCGAGTACCTCGCCCGGCGCGAGGGCATCCTGCTCGATCCGACATACTCGGGCAAGACGTTCGCGTTTCTGCTGGCGATGTTGCGACGCGGCGATTACAAGAGTGACGATAACCTGGTTTTTCTGCACACCGGCGGCACCGCTTCGCTGTTTGCTTACCCGGAACTCGTAGCACAGGATGACCCGGGATGATGATTTTGCGGTAGTTTATTCGGCTAATCCTGATTACAATTCGCGACACTTTTTTCCTGAAGCATTCCGAAACAAATTCAGAGGAGATTTTTTATGTCCAAACCCAAGGTTATTGTTACCCGACGCTGGCACCCCGACGTCGAGCAGGTGCTGGTCGACCGTTACGATACGCAGCTCAATGCAGACGATCATCCGATGTCGGTGGCCGAGCTGCAGGATGCGTTACGCAATGCCGACGCGGTGTTGCCAACCGTTTGTGACAAGGTAACCGCCGAAGTGCTCGGCGCCGATAGCATCCGCGCCAGGATTCTCGGCAGCAACGGCGTCGGTTTCAATCATATCGATCTCGACGCGGCGCAAGCGGCCGGCCTCACGGTGACCAACACGCCCGAAGTGCTGACCGATTGCACCGCCGACCTGGCAATGACCCTGCTGCTTGCGGTGGCGCGCCGGGCCGGCGAAGGCGAGCGTCACCTGCGCAACGGCGAATGGACGGGCTGGCGCCCGACCCACATGATGGGCACCAGCGTTACCGGCAAGACTCTCGGACTGATAGGCATGGGCCGCATCGCGCGAGCGGTCGCCGCGCGCGCCGCTCACGGTTTCAACATGAAAATTATTTTTCACGATCCGTTCCCGCCGCGAGACGAGGATATCGCCGGCCTTAACGCGACCGCCTGCGATTCGCCGGAAGCTGTCTTTGCCCAGGCCGATTTCGTTTCGCTGCACTGCCCGGGCGGCAAGGAAACCTTTCACCTGATCGGGGCCGATGCCTTCAAGGCGATGCGGCCAGGGGCCTTCCTGATCAATACCGCGCGCGGCGACGTCATCGACGAAGCGGCGCTGGTTTCCGCGCTGGAGAACGGCGAAATCGCCGGCGCCGGGCTCGACGTGTTCGAAAAGGAGCCCGCGGTCACCGCCGGCTTGCTGAAAATGGAAAATGTCGTTCTGTTGCCGCATCTCGGCAGCGCCACGCAGGAAACCCGTAAGGCGATGGGCATGCGCGTTGTGGAAAATATCGACGCCTTCTTCAGTGGCGAAATCCCGCGCGACAAGCTGGTCTGATAAATCGGTTACTTGATCCAGGTCAAAAGCCACGCGGCGATCTTCGCATATTCAGGATGCCGTCGAGGAGGAACTGGAGAAACCATGCAGGATTATCTGCCCGAACGGCTCGAAGAGCGGCCGATTACTTTGACCGCCTGGCTGATTGGTGGTGCCGTGATAGCGCTGCTGTTAGCGCTTTTGATCTAGTCAATCGAAGCACACTCCGCAGGGTCTGCGGAGTGCTTCCCTTAATCAGAAACAGGCCTCGAACAGGCGCCGGGTATTTTCGGCGTTCATCGCGATCGGGTTGCCGCCGACGCTGGGATCCTTGAGCGCCGATGCCACCAGCCAGTCCATGTCAGGGTCGCTGGCGCCGAGTTCGGTCAGGTTGGCGGGGATGCCGAGCGACGCATTCAACTCTGTCACGTAGTTATAAAACCCGTCGAATCCACCGGCGATACCCAGGTAAGCCGCCAGCGCCTCGATGCGAGTCTCGATTGCGCTGCGGTTGAATTCGAGCACCGGCGCCATCACCACCGCGTTGGTAGTGCCATGATGGGTGTTATAAAACGCGCCGATCGGGTGCGACAGCGCGTGAATCGCGCCGAGGCCTTTCTGAAATGCGGTTGCCCCCATCGCGGCGGCCGACATCATGTGCGCGCGCGCCTCGATATCGCTGCCGTCGGCGTAGGCGCGCGGCAGGTTTTCCTTGACCAGGCGCATACCTTCGAGCGCGATTCCCTGGCTCATCGGATGGTAATGCGGCGAACAATAGGCTTCCA
>JAACFA010000265.1 GCA_009937625.1 Gammaproteobacteria bacterium
TTCATCGGTCATGATGCTGGCGGTGATCGTGCCGACACCGATTTCCACCATGAACAATATTCCCGCGATCCCCGGATTGAGCTGGGTAGGGCCGTAAATGACGGCGAAACCGGCAGGGATTATCAGGATTGCCGCCAGTGGGATCATCCACGGCAAAACCCCGATGAATACGGAAATGTCGGGTATCGAGGCGCTGCCCTGGGCGAAGAAAATAAGAGTGACGAAGATTGCGGCAAGGCCGTTCCAAAGGAAGAACCACAGCGCGTAGTCGATCGGACTTTCCTTGCCGATCAGCATCATCAGGCTGGCGATGGCCCAGAGTATACCGGCGCCCAGGGCGATCCAGTCACCGACGTTATCCGGTAGCGGAATACCCGTGTCGATACCGAATATGGTTAGCATGCCGCCGATGCCGAGCAGTATCGAAAGCCAGCGAATCGGCGTTATCAGGTCGCCGAGAAAGAATCGTGCCAGCAGGAATCCCCAGATGGGGGTCAGGTAAAACAGAATCAGCACGCGTACCACGTCGGTGTACAGAAATGCGTTGGTGTATCCGACCAGCGACAATCCGACGATAACGCCTGTTAAATGGAAATGCGGTGGCGCTCGACGAATCTGCGGCCAGCGCCAGACGATCACGGGCAGAATCAGCAACATCGGTACCAGGTTGAAGACCAGTGCCGGCAGCACATCGTTCAATCCCTGCTGCTCCAGCGCGCGCAGTGGAATCCAGTAGAGGCCATAAGCCAGGCCGGCGTAAAGGCTGGCCAGCTTGGCCAGCGTCTGCGCCGAAAAACGAGTTTTCACGCCCCGGATACCGGCAGTACCACCAGTTGCGCAATTTCGACATGCGGCGGCTGCGCGATCGCGTAGGCAACCGTGTCGGCGACGTCCTCCGGCTGCAGGCAGGCGTCGAAGCTGTCATAAAACGCCTGTGCCTGCGCGGCATCGCCCAGCCGTTGCGTGGCGAAGCCGCTGCGTACCAGGCCCGGCATGATTTCGGTAATTCGAATCCCCCTGCCGGCATAGTCGAGCCGCAGGGTTTCGCTGAAACCATGTACCGCGTACTTGCTGCTAACGTAGGCCGTGCCGGTTGCATAGGGTTTCAGGCCGGCAATCGAGCCCAGGTTGATAATATGACCGTGGCCGCGTTCGAGCATACCGCCAATCAACGCGTGGGTGACCCGGATCATGCCCTGCACGTTGGTCTCGACGATCTCGCACCATTGATCGGCACTGCCCACATCGAACCGGCGTCGACCGCCGGTGTCGTGCCCGGCGTTGTTGACCAGGATGTCGATTTGATCGAAGCCGGCGGGTAAGGCCGCGCCAAGGGCGTCAACCGCATCGCGGTCGGTCACATCGAGAGCCAACGGTTGCAGCGCCGCACCGAGTTCGTCAGACAGCGCTTCGAGCTTCGCCGGGTCACGCGCCGTGGCGACCACGCGATGACCTCGCGCCACCAGCAGGCGGCAGATCGCCGCGCCGATGCCGCCGATTGCTCCGGTAACCAGAACGCTTGCGATATTGTTTGTTGCCGTCATCGACTCTATGAACGATTCTCAATGTCGCTCATTCTATGCGAGCTTTGCGCCCCGGTAAATTTATCGCTGCTGATTACTCCGATTGGCGATCGCATCGGTAATTAAGAAGAGATTCCCGGAATGGATTGTGGCCACTGCCTTGCCCCTTTTGCACTTGCTGATCGCCGCAGTTAGACAGGCCTTCCGATTGGTTAGAAAGAAGCCGCCGGTCAGTAAAGAAACCGGCGGCTTTTCCTTGCTAGCAGTTGCCTCGCTCGAGGCTGTGTAATCTGGCTGCCGGCAGTCCGGATCGCATCGCTTCGGCCTGGGCCTGGGCGCGGCTGATGCCGAGATCCCGCAGCATGCTATCGGACATTTCCGTCAGCTGACGACGTTCCTGCGCTACCTGGAACTTGAGTTGCTGATGCTTCATCCATTGACGGAATAACTGGGTCAGGATGTCCAGTGCTGCGGCCTGATGTCCAACGATGCTCTGGGAGCATTTTTCGGTGTAAGTAGTCATGGTAGCTCCTATCAATAAATGTGAAAAAATAACTAAGAGTATAAGTAAAACGAATAATATTGATTGGTTGATTCACAATAATTGATAACCACAAATCGCCTTCGTAACCTCGACCTCGGCACCTTGCGCAGCTTCGTCACGATCGCGGATGCCGGCAGCATGACGCGCGCCGCCTCACGACTGTTCATGACACAATCGGCCATCAGCATGCAGATCAAGCGGCTCGAAAATAGTCTCGGATTCAGCGTCTTCGAGCGCTCCGCACAGGGCATGACGCCGACCTCGGAGGGAGAGCAGTTACTGCATTTTGCCAACCAGATGCTGGCATTGAACGACGAAGCCATGGGTCGGCTGACCTCGCCCGATTACGAGGGGCTGGTCAGGCTCGGGGTGCCGGGAGACATCATCTACCCGCATATCCCGGTTATCCTGCGTGAGTTCAGTCGCGATTATCCGAGGGTGCAGGTCAAACTTTCATCGGCGCAGACCATTAACCTTAAAACCGAGCTCAAACAGGGGTTACAGGATATCGTGCTGACCACCGAGGGCAGCGCGAGCCCTGGCGGCACGGTAATTAGTACCCAGGCACTGGTCTGGAGCGGCGCCGAGGCGGGCGTCGCGTGGAAAAAGCGGCCATTGCCGCTCGGCTTCGCCAGGACCTGCGCGTTCAGGAGCGGGGTGACAAAAGCACTGGATAAGGCCGGCATCGCCTGGTTGGATATCGTTGCCTCCGAGGATCCGGCCGCGGGCGAGGCGATGACCTCGGCCGACCTTTGCGTCATCGCCGAACTCGAGTCGGCGGTCCATTCCAGCCGCAAGATTATCGATCACGGGGGACAGCTACCCGACTTGCCGGAGCATTCCATCGTGCTTTACAGCAAAGCCAGTCCTGGTAACCAGATAGTGGAAACCCTGGCCGAGTACCTGTCGAGAGCTTACGCCTGAACGCGCTCGAATTGACGACAAGCCGGATTCCAGGCCTTTCTCGATAGGCTTCGTCGGCGCGATATACGCCGCCCGACTAGTGTGAACGCGCCATGTCGTTGACATAGCGCAGCGGTGTGGTGCCGAGGCAGCGTCTGAACATGGCGATAAATGCACTGCTGTTATCGTAGCCGGTTTCGAGCGCCACTGCGGTTACACTCGCGCCCGATGCGAGTAATTCGAGTGCATGCAGCAGGCGACACTGCTGGCGCCACTCGCGGAAAGTCATGCCTGTCTGCACCGGAAACAGGCGCACCAGTGTGCGCGTGCTGGCACCTACCTCGCTGGCCCAGGCAGAAAGATCCCGCGGGTCTCCGGGGTAATCGGTCAAACCCTGCGCCACTCGCCGCAGACGTGGATCGGATGGCAGGGGCAGGGCCAGGGCAGCGACTGACTGCGATCGAATCTGGTCCAGAATCACCGTCATGATTCGAGACGCCGGGGTATCGGCTGTGACCGTCGGTCCGTTGGCGACCGCCGTGATAATCAATTCCCGCAACAGGGGTGCGACGTTGAGCACGCAGACTTCGATCGGCAGATCCGCGCTGATCCCGGGTTCGATATAGAGGGTACGCATATTGACGTCACTGCACGCATCGATCCGGTGTTCGACGCCCGCGGGCATCCATACTGCGCGTTGCGGTGGCACCAGGTAGGCCGCGTATCGGGTGGTCACCGTCATGATGCCATCGCTGGCGTAAACCAGCTGCGCGCGCCGGTGACTGTGGAAGGCGAGGGTATCGCCGCGCGCCAGGTCACGGCCATAGGCCACCACCGGTTGCGGTAGCGATTCGAGGCGATCGAGGTCCTTGCTGATGGATTGAACGGATTGGCGTGCTTGCGGCATAATTTGTCTTTATTTAATGAGTACGCCGTCGAATTTTTCAGCACAATGACGTCCAGGTCAAGCGTAGAGATTTCGCCGATGCAGCGTCAGCAGGTCAACTTCCTGTACCTCAATCTAGGACATTTTTTCGATCACCTGTTCATGCTTATTTTTGCCTCGGTAGCGGCGCTGCGCTTGAATGAGGAATGGGGGATGAGCTATGGCGAGCTGATTCCCTATGCAACCCCCGGGTTTATCGCCTTCGGCCTGTGCGCGATCCTGGCGGGCTGGATTGCCGACAAGTGGAGTCGGGCGGGCATGATCGTGATCTTTTTCATCGGCATTGGCCTAAGTTCGATCCTGGCCGGCATCGCGAATAGTCCGTTGCAGATCGCCATCAGCCTGACCCTGATCGGCATATTCGCCGCCATTTATCATCCGGTGGGACTTGCCATGGTGGTGCATGGCCGCGTACGCACCGGCATACCGCTAGCCATAAACGGAATCTTCGGCAATATGGGGGTTGCAAGCGCCGCGCTTCTGACCGGTTTCCTTATCGATAATGTCGGCTGGCGCAGCGCTTTTTACGTGCCGGGAGTGATTTCGATTATGCTGGGCATTTCCTACCTGTTGTTTATCAGGCGCGAAACATCCGCCGCCGAAGAACAGGCATCTTCGGCCGCTAGCGTCAGTCAGACCAGGCCTGCGGCCAGTCCGCGACACGTGTTGCTAAGAGTGTTTGCGGTCATCTTTTTTACCACCGCGGTCGGCGGCCTTATTTTTCAGAGCACCACCTTCGCGCTGCCGAAGATCTTCGCCGAACGTCTGACCGATTTCGCCGGCACCGCCACCCGTGTCGGATGGTATGCATTCCTGGTGTTCTCGCTGGCCGCCCTCGCGCAACTGGTCATTGGTTACCTGGTCGATCGGCACTCGATTCGACTTGTGTTTGCCACGGTGGCGCTGTTGCAGGCTGTATTTTTCGTCGTCATGACCCAACTCAGCGGGATTGCGGCTCTGGTGGTCGCGATCGCATTCATGTTCGCGGTGTTCGGCCAGATACCGATCAACGACGTGCTGGTCGGTCGCATGGCGCGTAGCGAATGGCGCAGCCGGGCCTATGCGCTGCGCTACGTGGTGACTTTTTCGGTCATGGCCTCGGCGGTACCCTTGATCGGCTGGGTGCACGGCAACTGGGGATTCGATCGCCTGTTCCAGATTCTGGCATTCGCGGCCGCGTCTATCTTTGTCGCGACGCTGTCGCTGCCGACTTCGGAAGCAAGGCTGTACGCCGAAACCTGAGTGTTACTCGCTACCGCAGCCCTGCTAAGATGCACGACTATTTTTAGCCAGAAATCTATTGATTCCTGATAAGCAGATGGTAATCCAGTATGACACCTGATATTCCAGCACAGATGGCTGCCGTGCTGCTCACGGGCCACGGCGGTATCGATACCCTGAGCTATCGCGAAGACGTGGCGCTGCCAGTTGCGGGACCCGACGAAGTATTGATTCGTGTGGCCGCTGCCGGCGTCAACAATACCGATATCAATACCCGCATCGGCTGGTACTCTAAAAAGGTTAGCGATGCCACTGACTCGGGCGGCGCCGACGGCTTCGAAAATGTCGACGACGCCGACGCGACCTGGTCGGGTGTGCCGATGATCTTTCCCCGGATCCAGGGCGCGGACTGCTGTGGCGTTATTGTCGCGGTCGGAGAGCAGGTCGATAACGCGCGCATCGGCGAACGGGTGATCGTGCGTAACATGCTGCGCAGCTACGTCGACTATAGACCCTTCG
>JAACFA010000266.1 GCA_009937625.1 Gammaproteobacteria bacterium
GCCGGCCTGTGTCCTGACGGCAGCTCGAGTTATTTTCTGCCGCGCCTGGTCGGGCTGCGCCGCGCCCAGGAGTTGATGCTGACCAACCGGACATTGAGCGCCGCCGAGGCCTGTGAACTCGGACTGGTTACGCGCGTGGTAGCCGATGACGAGCTGCAGGCCGAGGCAGATAAGGTCGCCAGGGAGCTAGCCCAGGGGGCTCGCCTGTCGACTGCCTACGTCAAGAAGCTGCTGCTGGCGAGCGCCGGCAATGACCTCGAAACCCAGATGGAGCTGGAAGGCCAGCTGGTAGCGCAGTGCGCGGCTTCGCCCGACGGGCGTGAGGGTATTCAGGCGTTTGTCGAAAAAAGAAAGCCCGATTTCAACTAGAGGAGTTAACCGTCATGACGGATTTTTCAAAGGGTGCAGCTTTTATCGAGGGGGAGCAGGTCGCAATCGCCGACGCGAAGATCCCGCTGATGGACTGGGGTTTTCTGCATTCCGATGCGACCTACGACGTGGCCCACACCTGGAAGGGGCGGTTCTTTCGTGTCGACGAATATATCGAACGTTTCGAGGCCAGCATGGCGAAACTGAGGATGTCGATACCCTACGACCGCGATCAGATTCGGGAGATTATGTTCGACCTGGTGCGCCTGACCGGTTTGCGCGACAGCTACGTCGAAATCGTCTGCACCCGCGGCATACCGGCACCGGGTTCGCGCGATCCGCGGCAGTGCCAGAACCGCTTTCTCGCCTTCGTGGTGCCCTTCGTCTGGATTGCCAATGACGAACTGCGGGCCACGGGACTGAACCTGCTGATCAGCAAGCAGCAGCGCATCCCGCCCGAGTCGGTCGACCCGACGATCAAGAATTATCACTGGCTCGACATGGTGATGGCGCTGTTCGAAGCCTACGACCATGGCGCTGACACCGCGATCCTGGTCGATGCCAGGGGCGACCTGACCGAGGGGCCGGGATTCAACATCTTCGCCCGCCATGGCGACACCGTGACTTCGCCCGAGCACGGCGTGCTGCACGGGGTAACCCGGATGACATTGCTGGAATTGATGGAGCGGCAGAATTTGCGGATCAACCGGGGGCCTCTGACGGCGGATGCGGCCAGGGCGGCGGATGAGCTTTTTATCACCAGTACCGCCGGCGGCGTGATGCCGGTGACGCGCATTGATGGTCACACGGTCGGCGACGGCAGGCCGGGGTCACTGGTGCATACGCTGAATGACAAATACTGGGCCCTGCACGAGGATCCCGCGTACAGCGTCGAGATCGAGTATTAAGGGGTAAACATGAGCGAATCACACAAAGTCGCGCTGGTAACCGGCGCCGGAACCGGCATTGGCAGGGCGGTTTGTATTGCCCTGTTGAGCGCCGGCTACTCGGTCGTGCTGGCGGGAAGGCGGCTGCAACCGCTGCAGGAGACGGTGGCGCTGGCCGCGGCGGATGCGGCGCGCAGCCTTTGTGTGCCAACCGACGTCGGCAAGCCCGACGAGGTGCGCGAACTGTTTTCACAGGCTGAAACAGCGTTTGGCCGGCTCGACCTGTTGTTCAATAATGCCGGCAGTTTTACCCCGGGGATTCCGCTGGAAGAACTAAGCTACGAGCAGTGGCAGTCAACCGTCGACGTCAATTTAACCGGACCGTTCCTGTGTGCGCAGCAGGCGATCAGGATCATGAAGTCACAGGATCCCAAAGGCGGGCGCATCATCAACAATGGCTCGATTTCGGCGCACGCGCCACGTCCGTTTTCGGCGCCGTACACCTCGACCAAGCACGCGATTACCGGCCTGACCAAGTCGATCTCGCTCGACTGCCGCAACCACAATATCGCCTGCGGCCAGATCGACATCGGTAATGCGGCGACACCGATGACCGAAGCCATGCCGAAGGGGGTTCCGCAGGCCAACGGTGAGCGCGCGGTCGAGCCGGTCATGGATGTAGTCCACGTCGCCGACGCGGTGTTGCAAATGGCCGCGTTGCCGCTCGACACCAACGTTCAGTTCATGACAATCATGGCGACCAAAATGCCCTACATCGGCCGCGGCTAGGCACCCCGGGCGCAACTCCAGCGCAGTTCGTCGTTCGAGTTCAATTCATCCGGCCCGGTTGCCGGCGTTAGCGCCTGCCGATTGATCCAGGCCGGGTAGGTCGGCCCGCTGGCGTCGAGCGCCTGGCGGAACTGGAACTGCGCATGCTGCGTCAGTTCGTCGGGTGAAAATAATGCCTCGAAGCAACAATCGACCGCATCGAGTTTTTGCCGCCAGCTCTCCCGGTCTTTGGTAGCAATCACGGCGGCGACCTCGTCGATCAATTCGCGTTGCGGCATCGCTTCGTACTGACGCGAAATCCATTGAGGCCGATCGATTGCCTCGCAAAAGTTTTTCCAGAAGCCGCTCTCGATCGCACCGAGGCTGATGAACCGATCGTCGGCACACTGATAAATGTTGTAACAGGCGGCGCCGCCGTTGAGCAGCGAGGCGGCGCGCTGCGACGCGTTGGCCAGCAGCGGCAGGTACTGCCAGGAGAGCATCGACTCGGTCATGCTGATATCGAGATAGGTGCCGCCGTGACCCGAATTCTTCGCATGCAGGGCTGCGAGCATCGCGATGCTCGCCTGCATCGCCGCGGCGTGATCGGCGATCGGCGGGAAACCGACGATAGGCCGTTCGACGCTGCCGCTGACGATCGACTGCGCGCTCAATGCACAGTAGTTGATGTCGTGCCCGGCGCGCTGCGCATAGGGCCCGTTCTGGCCGTAGCCCGAGAGCGCGCAGTGGATCAGGTCGGGATTGATTCGCGCGAGTTCTTCGCGGCCGAAACCCAGCCGGGCGAGCACGCCGGGACGAAACGATTCCAGCAGTATGTCGGCGTTCACCAGTAGATCGGAGAACAGCTGTCGCTCCTGATCGGCCTTGAGGTCGAGCCGGCAGACGCGCTTGCCGCGGTTGAGGTGACGGTAGATCGGCGATAGCTCATCCTTGCCGGCAAGCATGAAATAGCGCATCGGATCGCCGCCAGGGGGCTCGATCTTGATCACCTCGGCGCCGAGATCGGCCAGCTGGCGGGTCGCGAACGGTCCGGGAATATACTGCGATAAATCGATTACCCGGACGTTCTCTAGCAGGCGCTGCGACGGCATCGAACTGAGCCCGGCCTAATCGTACTGGCGGATATCGTCGATGACCTTGCCGTCATTGGGCAAACCGCCTGGCGCAACGATTTCGACTTCTCCGCGCAGTTTGCAGATCGAACGGATGCTCTCGGCGATCGCGCCGGGAAGTGCCGGGTCGCTGCTGTTGGACTCGCAGCGCAGCGTGATCTGGTCCGCCTGATCGATCCAGTCGATGACCAGCCGCGCCCTGGCGATCTCGCCATGCCGTTTGACCACTCGATCGACCTGTTCCGGGTGGATGAACATGCCGCGTACCTTGGCGGTCTGATCGGCACGACCCATCCAGCCCTTGATACGCTGGTTGGTGCGGCCACAGGGGCTGGTACCGTCCATGAAGGCCGAAAGATCGCCGGTGGCGAAACGGATCAGCGGGTACTCCCGGCCCAGGTTAGTGACCACGACTTCACCGACTTCTCCCGGCTCGACCAGTTCCCCGGTTCCCGGGCGCACGATCTCGAGGTAGACGCCTTCGTCGATAATCAGGCCTTCCATTGCTGTACGCGCACACCACGCTCGACGAAACCGGCGTGCAGCGGCGGCGGCAGGGCCTCTCCGCTCATCATTGCCTTGGTGATCGAACTGACATCGGCGCCGAGTTCGTCTGCCTGCTCCAGAATGATCTTGAGGAAGGAGGGCGTGCCGACGTATCCGTCGGGCTTAAGATCGGCAATGGTTTGCACCTGCAGTTCGGTTTGCCCGACACCGGCCGGGATTACGGCGCAGCCCAGTGCCGCGGCCGCGCTGTCGAACATTTGGCCCGCCGGCGTGAAGTGGTAACTAAAGCAGTTATGCACCAGGTCACCCGCGCGAAAGCCGCTGGCGTACAGCGAACGCGCGAAACGCCAGAAATCGGGCACCGCGTAGCCCGGCTCGTAGATCGGACCGGGGGAGGCGAACACGTGCGAGTAGCGTGCGCTGTTGCCTGGTGTATAACCGCCGAAAGGCCGATTCGCCTGTTGTAGCTCGATCAGCCCCGATTTCCGGGTCAGCGGCAATGCGCTGAACGCGGCTGCATCGGTGATATCGGCGCCTTCGAAATCCCTGAGCGATTCGGCATAGGCTGTGGTGTTGGTTTTGACATGTCCGATCTGGGCACGGATCGATTCGAACTGCGCCTGCGCGCGCTCGTCCGCGCTGCGCGTCTCGAGGTTATCGTAATATTCACTCATATTCTCTACCCGTTAGGCCCTTTGGCGTCATCCCCGCGCAAGCGGGGATCTTGCCAGTATGACGTGATGTTGGTTATCCCGCCTGACAAGCATAAGAAATGCCCTGATAGTATAAGATTCCCGCTTGCGCGGGAATGACTTCAATCGTTTTTAAGGTTCACGTTGTGCCGCATAGGCTTTCGCGGCGGTCCCGCGCGTCGGAATGACTTAAATCGTTCTGCACGCCAGAGACGGGCGGGTCAGGTCAGCCATCGCTTGCGACGGCGATAATGTTTGACGTCGCGGAAATTGACGCG
>JAACFA010000058.1 GCA_009937625.1 Gammaproteobacteria bacterium
TGGCCGGTTTCAGGGTGCCGCAGCGGGTCGTGTTCGAGGAGTCGCTGCCGAAGACCTCGGTCGGGAAGATTCAAAAGCATTTGATTCGGGCGGGTTTGGCTTCGGGGGACACGGAGCGGTTGTTTTAAAACCCAAATGAAACGATAAGTTAAGTAATATACTTGGGGCGTGTTAACTAATAAGCTGATCCGGGGCCGTTGCAACTGGATTTTAAACTGGAGCAAGAATGAAAGTAAACATGTTGGCGCTGGTCGTCCTGCTGGGGATTTTCGGGAGGGTCGATGCGACTTATTTTGTCAACGCCGGTGCAGTCCTGTCAGCCTGCGAAAGCGAAAGCGTGGATAAGCAAAACAAGTGCGTCAGTTACCTTGGCGGAATTGCTGATGCCACGAGTACCTGGATCGATTGGGGTATGATGTCGCAAAAATTTTGCCAACCCGATGAAGTGACCCTGGAGCAGCTAAGAAGAATCTACATCAAGTACGCCACCGAACACCCGGAAGACTTGCACCTGACTGCCGCCGGTGTCGCGCTTAATGCGTTTGTCGAGGCCTTTCCCTGCGAGTAGTCCTCGCCTGGGTGCTGTAAACTGCCAGGTCACGGCTCGACTGAAGCGATTTGTGTCACGCCAAAAGCAAAACATCAGAGCCGGTGCTAGAAAATATAGTCCAGTTCGAAACTGAACTTCGAAGCGGTTTCTCCGTCAAGCTCGCCAAACGCCTTGCCGGCTCGGAAGCGGGATATTACAAGTTCTACTGCGAGGCTTTTCCAATCTTCCATGCCAACGATGAGGTCGAGCTCGGAGCCGATATCATCGTCGTTTCCCAGCGGATCGATATCCAGTCGGCTGCCGCGAATTTCGTCTGACGCTTCAAGCTGGCGGTAACTGTGGTAAACGATGTCGATCGAGCTTTCGGGCAAAAAGTGAAATCCCAGGCCGAAAGTCGATATGGCGATATTAGAAAGTTCGGGGCGCAATAAGTCTCCGTAATAGTGAAATCCGTTCACCCCGCGGAACTTGTCATCGTTACGGTTGAGACCGGTTTGCCGGTAGGCTTCGTCGGTATCGTCATCCGGGTCACTGTCGCCGCTGCCGATTGCGTAGGCCAGGGAAAAGGTCGTCTGCCCCGGTAACCTGGTTCGCCACATGGCGCCGATATCGACGCCGGCGCCGCGCACATCGCGCTGCTCGATACCATCGACCAGGCTATGCCGCGAATCGATGCGATCATAATCGATAACTTTTTCAGTGCCAGCCACGAGACCCAGATCGAGCCAGTAGTAGAGCCGGCCGACCGTTTCGAGCCGGTACTTGCCCTGGCGACGCACACCCAGCCAGAGGGCGTCGAGATCGCTAGGGTCGCGCCTGTCGCGGTCGACGACATCGCCTTCGTCTTCGACATCCGAAGCGTCGTACTGCGCCAGCACGAAAATACTGGATTCATGATTCTTGTCCTGCGACCAGGTCGCGCTCGAAATCAACCGCAATACGTCTTCCTCTTCTGGATGGACTCGGTCTTCCTCCAGCGAGTCTGGCGCCAGTTGCTGCGCGATCGCGATCTCCAGATGCAGCGATTCGGTATCGCGATGAAGCCGAACGGCGTCGAGATTCTGGTCCCACCACCATTTGCGGTCGTCGGCGAAATTCTGCCGGCCGAACTGCAGGCCAAGGCTATCGTCGGACCGGCTCCCGGTATAAACCCACAGCTGGTCCAGGTTCAGCCGCGACTCGCTTTCGCTGTCATCGCTCTCCGGCTCTTCGTCTACCTGGCGGATCGCTGCCAACTCGACAAACGCCGCGCTGTGCTCTGAATAATCATAAAATAATTTCAGCTCGAACTCTGCGGTCTGCCGCTCCAGGTCGTCGGGACGCGTGGCAAAGGCATAATCCTTGCGCTCCTCGAGCTCGAGCGACAGTTCACCGCCAACGGTCAATGGTCGGCCGAATACTTCGACCGTCAACTCGGTTTCCGGGATGCGCTCATGCGGACGGCGGCGCAATACGTCGGCGCGCTCGGCACCGGGTAAGCGGGCGAAATCACCTTGCTCGGCAAGCGGTTCCTCTACAAAAAAATCCAGTCCGCGCGGGTTGATGTCCGCCGCGGCAACTGCGTGATGCGGTGTATTGACCGGTTGGTCGACAACTGGTCGACCCGGGTCGGCCGGTGCCAGCGCGACCGCCTGATAACCGGCCGTGGTCGCCGTCAGTTCATCAGGCTCGTCGCTAGCCGGTCCACGCGTACTGATGACGAAAGCGCCGGCCTCGATTGCTTCCCAGGTGGGTAGCGATAGCCTGGCCTGCCGGGGCGTAGCGTAACATCCGCACAGTATTCGGTGGCGCTTGTCGCTGCTGGAAATCCGGCATTGCGTGTTGCCGAGACCCGCAAGCCTTTGATTGGCGTTGACAGCCTGCGAAAAAGCTCCCAACTGGATCGCCCAGCATTCCAGGGTGCCGACCGAGTCGGCGGCACGCGGTTGCGTCACGCCGATGGCAAGCACCGCAGCCAGCATCGTGCGGACAGGGCCCGGTCTGTAACGGCTCAGGTTGGTCGGCACAGCAGGTCCACTGCGCGCACTTCGCATAGTAAAATCAAATCTGCAGTCGTGTGTCGGCGTGACGGGTGCAAAGTGCTGATATAGATATGCCGCATCAATGTCAGCAACGAATAGGCGCGGATTGCTGGCCGTGCCTCCTCGCCGGCGAGTTCGACATAGCGTTTCTCGATCGCCTTTTCGACCTCCGACAGAGAACAGGGCAGGCCCGTGTTGCGCAAGCTCTGTTCGCTTACGTGACCGATAAAATTGCCAATATCGAGCGCCGGATCGCCCTGGCAGTAAAGATCGAAATCTAGCAGCCACAGGCGATCGCGATCCACAATAACCTGGTCGGCATAAAAATCCCGGTGAATACCGCACAGCGCTCGGCCGCGCAGGGTTTCGGCCAGCAGGCGTGCGCACATCATCAACCGCAGCAAGCGGCGCTGCCAGAGCGGATTCCCGCGGATAACCGCGAACAGGCATTTATCGAGAATTTCCAGTTCGTCATCGACGTCGTGGACACGTGCGGCTGGCACCCCGGCGCAATGTATCTTGTAGGCGGCTTCGGCGATGCGGCTGCCGAGGTCCGGGCCGGCCGGCGACTCCAGCAAACTGCTAGCCTCGACGCCCGGTACTTTACGCTGCAGCCATAGCCCCAGTTTTTTAACATAAGCAATTGCTTCGGGCACGGAAATACCATCATCGGCGGCGGCATCGAAGCCCTTCGAGCTGAAGTTGCGCGACAGTTCAAACGCGGATCGACCCGAACGCTTGCGCCGAATCTTGCCGACCAGCGTGGTGCGCTGCGCATTGCTAGCGGCCTCGAGATCGTATTCGATAACGCATCTTTTCCCCGGTTTATGCCGGGTGACGCGAACTTCCTGCAGGCGCTTGCTGGAGAGATCCTCGCTGGCAAACTTGGCCACCGCGAAGGCATGGTTTATCGCATCCGGATCGAGCGCCTCGCGGGCGTGCCCCAGTGCCTGGTCGTCGCAGATACCGTAGGGATCGGTAACGCTCACGCTGCTTGCCGGCGATGTAACATCTGTTGCCATATATCGATCAACCTGTCGACCTGGTGGTCAAGTGAAAATCGGGCCAATGCCGTCTCCCGGGCAGATTTGCCCATACCGCTCGCCCGGCGGGGATCCTCGAGAATTTTCATTACCGCATCCGCCATGGCTGGCGGGTCGTTGACCGGGACGACATAACCGTTGTCGCCCGAACTGATCATTTCCGGAATTCCACCAACCGCGGTAGCGACCACCGGGACAGCGCAGGCAAGTGCCTCCATCAGGCTCACCGGCATCCCTTCCGCGAGGCTGGGCAACAGGCCGACCGAGGCCTCGCGCCACCAGCCGCGTACCTCTTCCTGGCTGGTCAAGCCGCAAAACTGAACCAGGTCGCTAAGCCCGAGCGAATCCCGCAGCGCTTCCAGCTTTGCGCGATCGTCGCCGTCGCCGAGCACCACGCAGCGAAAAATCTTCCCGCGGTCACGAAGCAGGGCACAGGCATGCAGCAATACCGGTATGTTTTTATGCGGTTGCAGACGCGACGCACAAACCAGCAGCGGCGCTTTTGCATGCCGGGTCCACTTGGGATTGAACCAGTCGGTATCGACACCGCAGGGAATCACCGAAAGATTGGTAGCAGGCGCTCCGAGGACGTCGACCATGTAGCGCGCGTTGGCCTCGGACACGGTAATTACCGCGCTCGCATGTCGACACCGTTCGCTGAAATCGGCGGCCGGTCGACGATAGATATCGTAGCAGTGGGCGGTCAGACTGAAGGGAATGTCGAGCACTGACGACAGCATGCGCGCCAGCTCGGTCGGCTGCGTCGCAAAGTGAGCGTGAATAAGCTGGGGGCGAAATTTCTTTAGCGCCGGGAGGAAAGACTTTTCTCCGTAACAAGCGTGGGTTTCCAATGCATTGTCGATCACTACCGGATGGCGCAGCGATTCTACCGGGTTACGCCGCGACAGAATGAGCACTTCGACACCACGGCGTTTCAGTTCGGCAATTTCGTTTGCGATGAAGGTCTCCGAGAACTTGGGAAACACGTTAACGGTGTATGCGATTCGTTTTAATTTCATGGCTTACCTCTTAGCCTGTCGGCGATCTCTATTACCCTGGATGCATTCCTGTCCCAGGTGAAGTTTTCGTGAATTTCCTTAGCTGCGGCCGCACCCATGGCCTGCCGCAGGGCCGGCTCGCTTAACACTTGCTCGCATCGATCGGTCAGCTGCTCGAGGTTGCCGGCCGGGTATAGCAAGCCGGTTTTTCCCGCTTCGACCACTGTGCCGACCTGTCCCACGTCAGCGGCAACCACGGCGCAGCCGCAGGCCATGTACTCGAACAGCTTGAGCGGTGAGAAATAAAACGGATGATCCAGTTTCGGATACGGCGCTAGCGCAATATCGAACTCCCGAATCACGTCGGCGACCTGCACATGGTCAAGGGGGCCCGTAAACACCGCGTGCTGCGATAATCCAAGTTCTGCGAGCCTTTGTCGTAAAGTACTCTCGAGGGGGCCGTTACCGACGATGACGAGCTGCGCCTGCGGAAAGCTCGGTGCCAGCCGCTGCAGCAGCTCCGGTAATATTTGCACCCCGTGCCACTGCCGCAGCCCGCCGACGAAACCAAGTATCGGGCCGTTGCCGATTCCGAAGCGTGCTCGACACCCGGGATCGCGAGCAGCGGGATGGAACAGCCTTGGGTCAACCCCGTTCGGAATCACGTGCACCCGATCCGGCCGTGCGCCACAGCTAACCGCGTGATCGACGAGGTAATCCGAAACCACCAGTACCGCGTCGGCGGCCGACAGTAACTGCCGCTCCGCGGCGGTTGCCAGCTCGACGTTGCCACCCGCGCGGTAAGCGACATTCTCCGCCACCAGGGGAGCGTTGAGCTCGACCAGTAGCGGTCGACCGGTTTCGCGGGCGAGCGCGACCGGCGCAACACTGTGAAGCGCGGCGCGTGCGTAGATGAAGTCTGGCGGTGACTTGGCGAATTTGCGTACCAGCCTGGACTGGAGGTGCCGGTCGTAAAGCACCCGACGCACGTCCTTTGAAAAATCACTCTCGAGCCCCAACTCGACAATATAATCCTCTACCGCCTGCAGACTGGCGAGCATTTCGTCGCTTGCTGGAATATGCAGGAAGCGCGCATCGACCTGGGCGGGTTGGTCCCAGACACCTTTCGTCGCCACCGGTGATATCAATACCACCTGATGACCGGCCCCGCGCATCGCCGCGATCATTTCGCGCACGTGCACCGAGGAACCCTTGCTGCCGAGGACCGGTATGCCGTAATCCTGGCAAACGTAAAGCACTTTCATCCCATGCTCCTGTCGCTGACCAGCATGCCCGAACCGTGATATACCCGGTTCGGGGCCGCGGTCTGGCGTGCGTTGCGTAACAGAGAGGGCAAGTTGTCGTCCGGGCTGTTCAGGGCTGATTCGGCCTCGCTCACGAAGCGATGAGTCCAGTCCCGCCATCGGGGTCGCTGACAGGTAAACAGGTGTGTAGCCACCTTGAGCAGGGCCCAGGCGTAACTGGCTGGAAAATTGTGCCACCAGAACGCTGGCACCAGCTGGTGGTAACTGCTCAGGAACTGCAGCGCAAAGTTACGCGATTGCTGTTGCGGCAGATCGTAGAGCGCCTTGGCATGGAACATGCGTGCATAGAGAATTGTGATATCGAGCATTGGATCTCCGTCCACTGCAGATTCGATATCGATCAACGTGATGCGATCGGTATCGAAAAAAATATGCTCCGGTTTCAGGTCCAGATGAATCGGACGATAGCTGCCGTGCACCATCTTGCCGCGAATACCCTCGGCCAGGCGCTCCAGACGCGCGCTGCAGCCGGGGGCAGCGGTGGTGAGGATGCGCACCGTGCGTGTCAACGCGGTTTCGAAGTCTTGCCTCGAATAGCGGATCTGCAATTGATCGCCATTGCAGTGCCAACGAGCCAGCATTTGCGCGAAACTCGTGGCATGAGCCGGTTTTACCAGCCGCGCGCCGAGCAATGAATCTAGCGCCATACCCCTGGCGCTGTTCTGGATCGTGATTCCCTGGCGCGGCATCGATAACAGCGTGCGCGGTAGGCTAAAGGGCAGGTCTCCGGATGCCTCGGCCTGCCGTAGCCTCGACCTGGTCGTCGATTTGGCTCCGGTCGCATCCAGCTTGGCGAACAGGCGATGGCGCCGTAAACTGCCGTTGTGCCGGTTTTCAAGCCGGAGGTGCAGGGCTAAAACTGCCGACAAACCGACGCGCCAGCGTACTGGATTGACATCGAGCGACTCGAGGTTCCAATCGTGGCTATCCAGTAACACCGGCAGGTAGTCGCCAATCAACTGTTCGATATCGAATACAAAGGGGGCCAGCGTCGGCAGGCGGCGATCGAAGGGGAAACGTCGAATCAGCAGGCCGGCTTCCTCGATCACCGCCCCGCCAAGCAGGCCGTCGACGGGGACGCTCTCGGTAATCAGTTTTTCGAGTCGCCTGGTGCCGGTACGAAACTTGTTTTTATCGGCATAAAGCAAGGCTGCCAGCCAGTGGGTCCGGGTTGAATCGTCGGCTAGCCGCAGTGTCATCTGGTACTGAATGATGCATCGCTTTGCGCGACGATAGCGCAGTCGGGTTACCCGGCAATCGATAACAGTGGCACTATTGTCCGCAGTTAACAGCCTGCGGCAGAATCCGCGCATGGCGTGCCCGTCCAAAGCCTCCTTCAGGCCAGGTAAATCTGGGTCGGCGAGGTAGCCGGGTATTGAGGATATGGCCTCCTGCTGGTTAAACCGCAACATCGCAAAGGTGGCTGACCACCCCTCCCTGGTGCCTAAGTTTCCACAGTTTCCGGTATTCGCTGTTGTGGCGTAACAATTCCTCGTGCGTGTCGAAGCCGGCAATACGGCCATGCTCTAGCAGCAGTACGCGATCCGCGGCGGCCGCGGTTTCCAGGTCATGCGTAATATGCAGCGTGGTGCGTCCCTGTTGCAGCCGCGAGATAGCCGTACGCACCACCGCCTTGCTGCGAACGTCGAGACCGGTCAGCGGCTCGTCGAGCACCAGGATCGGGGCATCGCGCACCACCGCGCGGGCGATCGCGATGCGCTGGCGCTGGCCTCCCGATAGCGATTTACCGCGCTCTCCGACGAGGGTATCGAAACCCTGCTCGAGGTTCTCGATGAATCCCCGCGCATCGGCAATTTCGGCTGCTCGAATGATCGCCGCCTCGTCGGCATCGATGCGGCCGTAGGCAATATTGTCGCGTACCGAGGCATGAAACAGCACGGCTTCCTGCAATACGATCGCGATTTGATCGCGCAGCGAACTGCGCCGATAGTCGCGGATGTCGACGCCATCGATTCGGACGGCCCCGTGATGCGGGTCGTAGAAGCGCAGCAGCAGGTTGGCGAGCGAGGACTTGCCGGCGCCGCTGCTGCCCACCACCGCAACCTGCTCGCCGGCACGCACTTCGAAACTGATCCGGTCCAGTACGGGCCTGTCGCAATCATAGGCGAACGAGACCGAATCGAATTTGACGACGCCGCTCAATACCGGCGCGGCGAGGGCGCCGGGGGCGTCGCACAACTCCGGCTGCACATCGAGCACCTCGATAATACGTTCGGCGCAGGCGCTCACGCGGCCGAACCTGGTGGTCATCTCGGCGATCTTTTGGATCGGCTTGTGCATCGATTTGAGATAGGAAACGAACACCAGCAGATCACCGGCCGTGATCGCGCCGCTTTGCACCCGTGTAACCCCGAACCACAGCACTGCGCAGGTGCCGATGGCGAGAATCACTTCGACGATTCTGGTTAAATGGGCTTCCAGCCAGGCCGCGCGCAGCCCGGCGGCGAGATTGGCCCGTTCCTGGGTCGAGTAGCGCTGGTCCTCGAAGGATTCGCGGGTGAAGGCCTGCACTACCTTGATCGCACCGATGCGCTCGTTGATCGAGCTCGCGAGCTTCCCTTCCTGGCCGCGCTGCAGACGGTTGGCATTCCTGATCCGCGCCGCGAAACACTTGCCGCAGATAGCCAGCGGCGGCAGGATGACGATCGAGATCAGCGCCAGCTGCCAGTCCATCCAGAAGATGACGGCCAGCATTCCGAGCATGAACAGGCCGCGCTCGGTGATGAATACGATAGAAGAGACCAGGATTTCCCGTAGCGTGCGGATATCCCCGGTGAGCCGGATCAACAGGTCGCCCGACTGATTGATATCGTGAAATGCGTGCGGCAGCCGCTGTACGTGGGCATAGAACTGACTGCGAATCGCCGCCAGAACCCGTTGCCCGACACTCTTGAATATATAACTGTGGCCGAAACCGAAGACCGCGATCAGCAGCGCGATACCGAAAATCGACAGCGCGCTCATCGCCAGCATCAGGTCCGGTCGATCCTGCAGAGCAGGCGCATATTCGTAAACCCAGAGGTTTTCGACCGGAACCAGTAGGCCATCGAACACCATTTTAATCGGCCAGGGCTTGACCAACTGCAGCAGGGCGACACCGACCATGCATAGCCAGCCCAGCAGCAGGAAGCGCCAGAACGGGCGCAGCTGATGACCGAAGTAATGAAACGATTTGCGCATCAATCCAGGCGGCGGATTACTGTAATTATGCTGTCCCGCGCGTGCCTGGATCATAGTTCTGCCCAGCACAGGTGGTTTTCGAGGGGCTGTCCTAGCTGCATGATCTGTTCGACGAAGTATTGCGGGACGCGTTGAATCGCATTCATATCGAGAATCCCGTGGGAAGCCGGCCCGCATTTTCCGGCCAACGAAGCGATCCATGTGCTCAGACGGTTTGCGTCCAGGTCGTCCGGATGCAGCATATCGATGATACCCAGATCACGCAGTCGCTCGGCGCGAATGATTTGTTCGCGGCGTGGTACCACGCGCGGTACCACGAGCGCCGGCTTGCCGAAAGCAACGACTTCGCAAACGCTGTTGTAACCGCCCATGCTGACCACGTACGCGGCATCGCGCAGCATCTCGGTGGGCTCCGCAACAAATTCCAGCAGCTTCAGGCCAGGCCGTTGGCGCGCGAGCGCCTGTAACTTCGCCATCGATTCGGGATCGATGTAGGGGCCGGTAATGATCACCGCATCCATGCCCGCGGGATGGGTGGCGGCGGCAAACGCCAGGGCCAGCGCGGCACCGTCCTGGCCGCCGCCGACGAGGCATAAGCCAAACGGCCTGGCGCTAGTTACGCGGCCGGTTTCGCCCTGTTGCCTGACCCGCGCCCGAATTCTGGGATCGAGGTAACCGGTGAACTGGATCTTGCGGGCAATATCCCGCGGCAGACTGTATTCTTGCCTCGGGTCAAAGACGCGCGCATCGCCGTAAACCCAGACCGCGTGATAAATATTGCGAATGGTCGAAAGGCATTTTTGCTGTTGCCACTCGCGCACCACGTTTTCCGGTTCATCCTGGATATCGCGTAATCCCAGCACACAGCGGATCCCACCGTGCTGCTGGATGTAACTCAACGCCGCATCGAGTTCGCCGTTAACGCCTCGGGCGACGTTGTCCACGATGACCAGATCCGGCTGGAAAGACTTTATCGTCGAGCAGACGATCTGCGAGCGAATCGCCGTGAGATCGTCGAGCGGCAGATCCAGGTTGCGTGCGCCATAGCTGCCGTCGACCGCCTTGTGCAGGGCAGGCAACACAACCACGTCGACACCCTCGGGCAGATTAAACCCTCCCGATTCCCGAGCCCCGGTAATCAGCAGTACATCGATTGCAGGATCCGACTCGCAGAGGCACTGGGCCAGCAGGATATTGCGCCGAATATGGCCGAGACCCATGGTGTCGTGCGAGTACAGCACCACCCGGAGGCGACGATCGTTCCGCAGTCGGTGGCGGCGCTGTAGGACGAGTTTTTGCCTGCTGTCGAAAGCGCTGTCGCAAGAGGCCTGTCTGTCATCGAAGCCATCGAAAAATACGGGTAGCGTAACTGCGTTGCTGGGCATGTTTGCCTGCTCCTTGAATAAATGTTTTTACTCGGTTTCCTTTATATATTGCAGGGAATGTGCCAATAATCCTGTAAAGGAAAAAATATCTTTAAGTAATTGAATTTAATGTATTTATTATTTTTTCTGTGAGATAGCGGCGGGCTCTGCAAAGCGCCAGGGTGGGGCATTTCCCGGGGGACTGGGGGAAAGCCCCCGCTTGCCAGATTTTATTACCCCCGGCGCTGCTATTTTGCTGTCAATGGATTGCCCGGAATACGCCGTTATTTTTTTGTGTCGTTGCGAGATCGGGGTGACCCAGGGGAGAAGAGGTTACTCGGGAAAGCTGCCGCCAGGGTGTTAGCGAATCGTCGGTGATATCGACCCGGTTAGTCGGCGTCTATCGCGATTACCGGCTGTAATTGTCGGCAGTGTTCGATTGGGCGTGGGTGCGGGTTTGACGAGAGCGTGTTCGCGTTTTTCGAAGCAGGTATAACCGATGCTCAACTGGCAATGCAGATTCGATGTTTCTCGATCCGGTAGCGCAGCGTATCGCGGCTCAGACCGAGCAGCTCGGCGGCCCGGGTGACGTTGCCCTGGGTACGCTCGAGGGCTTCGGCCACCATGCGTTTTTCCATTTCGATCAGGTTGAGTTCGTCTGCGGTCAGCGAGGTTGCCGGCTGGACCCTGGCATCGGACCCGGGCAGGGCGCCGGTCTCAGGGGGGAGACTGTTGCTCAAAGGCAAATGATGCGGTTCGAGCATTTCGGTATTGGTCATCAGCACCACTTGCTCCATCATGTTGCGAAGTTCGCGCACGTTGCCGGGCCAGGCGTAATTCATCAGCGCCGCTTGCGCGGCTTCGCTGATCCGGATTGGCTGCTTGCGATAACGTTGCGCGTGCTGATTCAGAATATAATTGGCCAGCATCAGGATATCCCCGTTGCGCTCGCGCAGCGGTGGCAGGTTGAGCTGCACCACCCGAAGCCGATAGTAGAGATCCGAGCGAAACTTGCCGTCGGCGATCAATTGCTCCAGGTTGCTGTTGGTAGCGGCAACGATGCGCACCTTTACCTGCTGGTCACGCAAGCCGCCGAGACGTCGCACGGTCCGGTCCTCG
This sequence comes from Gammaproteobacteria bacterium, assembly GCA_009937625.1. Classification (GTDB taxonomy): domain Bacteria; phylum Pseudomonadota; class Gammaproteobacteria. The sequence continues at coordinate 11,622 of JAACFA010000058.1, forward strand.
AGCAGTTTCAATAGCTTGGTCTGCAGCGCGACATCCATATCACCGATCTCGTCGAGAAACAGGGTACCGCCGTCGGCAGCTTCGACCAGCCCCTTTTTTCTTTCCCGGGCGTCGGTAAAGGCACCGCGTTCATAGCCAAACAGCTCGGCCTCGAGCAGATGTGCCGGGATTGCCGAGCAATTGATTTCGATAAAGGGGCCTTCCCGGCGGGCGCCGTCGAAATGCAACGCGCGCGCGACCAGCTCCTTGCCAGACCCGGTTTCCCCGGTAATGAGTACCGAGGCCGGAATCCCGTCGACCATGTTGTGTTCCGCCTCGATCAACTGCAGAATCTGCTGTTTCAGGTCGAGCATGACCTGCGAATCGCCGAGTAACTTGTCCAGGCCGCTGTCCCCGGCCTGTTTTTGATGGAAATAGTCGAGTGCACCCTCCACGCGCGCCTGCTCGACGATCTTTTCCAGCATTAACTTCAATTCCTTGAGCACGACCGGTTTTGCCAGGTAATCGTGGGCGCCCGCTTTCATCGCCTGGACGGCGAGCTGTACATTGCCCTCTCCGGTAATCATGATGATAGGGGTACGACGGTCGATCGCGTGAATCCGGGCGATCAACTCCAGTCCGTTGGTATCCGGCAAGCGGTAATCCAGCAATACGATATCGGGCCTGGCGCTCTCCAGCGCTGTCATCGCGGTTTCACCGGTACCGGCGACGACGACCTCGAAACCCGCACTTTGCAGGTAACGGCGCATATTTTTGGCCAGTATCGGCTCGTCTTCGACGATCAAAACGGCGGAAATGCTGCTCATCTGGCTAGACCACCGGGAAACGGAAGCGCACGGTGGTGCCGTGGCCCACCCGGCTGCTAATCGAGATACTACCGCCGTGACGGTTTGCGATTCGCTTAGCCAGCAACATGCCGATACCCAGGCCGTAGCGTTTGGTTGTCGACGCGGTTTCAAACAGGGAAGCGAGACGGTCTTCCGAGATCCCGTGCCCCGTATCCGAAATGGATATCTGGATTAATTGTTGATCGAGATAACGGGTCTCGACGCCGAGCGTGCCACCCTCGGGCATCGCCTCCAGTGCGTTACCCAGCACGCTGTTGAACATCTGCCCCAGCAGGGCGGCATCGCCCTCGATGGCCGGTATATCCTTGTCCGACTCATAGACCAGTTTCACCTGATTGCGCCTCGTGACGCGCTCGTATCCATCGATACATCTTGACAGGATCCGGTCGAGGTGGGCTGTCCTGAACTGAGTATTCCCCTCGGGGCGCGAAAAGATCAACAGTTCCCGCACCCATTGTTCGACGCGATCGGTCTCGGTAATAATGTCGTCCGCCGATTCGCGAACGGTGGCATCCTCGCTAGTCTCGGTGGTGAGTTCGGCGCTGGAGCGGATCGCTGCCAACGGGTTGCGAACGCTATGCGCAACCGCCGACGCCATTTCGCCTACCGCGGCCATGGTCTCGGATTCCACCAGCCGTAACTGCTGGGAACGAATCAGGTTGTTGGCACGATAGACAATCCAGAACAGCGTCGCATATAAAAATACGGTGGCGCCGAGCACGCTGATCCAGACCAGCATCTGTGCCGATTCGATGGCCTCGAACAGCGTTTTTGGGGCCTTGTATATTTCGACAACCGCAACCACGCTGTGAGTGCCAACGTCCCATATCGGTAAATAGTTTTCGACCAGTCGAGATATTTCGTTGCCGAATTCGGCGTACTCGGCTTTTTGTTCTTCCTTGATGTCCTTGAGTTCGAAAACCGTCGCTCCCTGCAGCGCTTCCTCGAGCTCGTGGTTGACGGCAAATCGTTTGCCAATCAGGTCGGCCTGGGTCGACCACAGGATTTCGCCCAGATTCGAATACAGATTAGCGCGCACAACACCCGGCATGGTTGCGATATGGTCGACCAGCTCTGGCAAATCGTAGGGCTGTTCAGGTGAAGACGCATTCCCGGTTTCCTGGAAGGGGCGGAACATTTCGGGGCCGCCTTCGACTTCGGTGAGGCTCTGCAAAAAAGCCTGGGAAACCTCGGCATCCCTCTGCAGCAGGCTATGCGCCAGGTAGTTGCTGACCAGGACGGCGGATAAACCGCCAATGATCGCCATGACCAGCAAACTGGTGAGGGCAAACGAGCGTAACAGGTCGAAGTGTTTGGCGGGAAGCTTGGCAACGCCCTGGCTGGCATCTTTCGCCGATACTGTTTTCGAGTGTCCTGGTATGGTGATCGCTACCAAAATCTGATCCCCTTCGGTTGCCCAATTCGTCAATTTAGCTGCATGTCACGAATTTAGGGCTGGTTATATGTTATTTATATTTGGGATTCTATTCCCATAAAAATTTATGTCAAGTAATCAGTTAAATAATCCCTGCTCGCGCAGGCAAAATAGCACCTTCGAGGTAACATTGATCCAGCGATTTGGTCGGTCC
>JAACFA010000059.1 GCA_009937625.1 Gammaproteobacteria bacterium
ATCGTCGGCCAGCGAATAGCTGCCGAGGCCTGAGCCGGGCAGTACCCGGTCGGCGATTTCGAAAAGTTCGCTCTGGGTGGCGGCGCCGGAGGGTTTTTTAACAGCGGATGATGTCATAGTCATGAACTCCGTTTCAGTCGACGGCGGCGCGCAGCCACTCGTGTAGTTTGTAGATGGGTAACTCGTTGTTGATACCGCCGTCGGGATTCAGCATCAGCGGGCCGGGTTTGTAACCGCGCGAGTTAAGGCCGCGCTGGACCTCCTTGACGATATCCAGGTCTTCCTGGAAGGTGGTTTCGCGATCGTTGTCGATGACTTTTTGCAGCGTCTCATCGACTTCGCCGTTGTTGGAGTAGAAACTGCGAAACACGCGCACGTCGTCGACCGCGAGCGGCCGCCAGGTGAAGCTGTTGACCACTCCCCCGGGGTAGAACTGTATCGATGTTGCCGGCCACAGGAAAAAGCTGCCGTAATCCGCGCCGCTGGTGTCGTACCAGGCCTCGTCGCTGTGCGTGGGCTTGGACGTATGATGCAGCACCTTCGATGATGCCCTTGGCAAACGACGGGTGGCAGTTGCTGCAGTGGTAGCACTCGTTGTAATTCTCGACCGCGACGAACCAGTTGCAGCCCTCGTCGGCGGTGTGGTGATAGGCGTACTTGCGCTGCTCGACGTCCGGGCACAGCTTGAACATTTCGTCACGGATACCCGGGTAGGTCTGGTCCATGCCGGCAGCGTCCGGATCGAGATTGATGAACAGGAATCCGAGAAAGTTTTCCAGCCTGATTTCGGTCAGGCAGATTTTGGACGAATCGAAACCGGGCACCTTGTTGGCATGCGGTGCCGCTTTTAGCTGGCCCCGCAAGTCGTAAGACCAGGCATGGTAGGGGCAGACCAGCAGCTTTTTGTTGCCGCTGCCCGAGGCCAGCTTGTGCCCGCGATGCTGACAGACATTGTAAAATGCCCTGATTGCGCCGTCGCGGTCGTGCGTGACGAGGATATCCTGATCGTAGATTTCCAGCGTCAGGTAATCGCCGGGTTTACCGACCTGGCTCGAATGGCAGGCCAGCAGCCAGTTCTTGTAAAATACTTGGTCTACGATGCGCCGATATAGCTCGCGGTCGGTGAAGTACCTGGCATCGAGGCCCATCACCGGGTCGCTGTCTGCGACTACTTTCAAATCAGGATTCGTCATAGATATTTTCCTCCCAGCGGGCCGAATGGAAGGCTTCGACGGCCGCGCTTGCCGCGTCGCCGCCACGCACGATCAGCAGTGCGCACAGGGTTTCCAGCAGCGCCGCGACGGCCGCGTTGGACTGGAAAAACTGCGGCGTATGCGTTGGTGCCACCAGTCCGAGGTCGGCTTCGCGGCACAGGGTCGCGGCGTTTGAGTCGGTAATGCCGATTATTTTTGCACCCTTTTCCTTCGCCTGCTGCACCGCTGCCAGGGTATCGCGCCGGTAGGGCTGGAAGGTCATCGCCACCAGGCAGTCACGCCCATCCATGCGGATGACGTCGTCCGACGGCAGGCTGCCGTGCCTCGGTGACAGGATAAAGTGGTCGAAACCCATGCGTGCGACATACCAGAAGTTGTAGGCCAGCGGGTAGGCCAGCCCGAGTCCGAGCACGTAAACCCGGCGCGCATCGATCATCCAGTTGATCGCGCGCTCGAAATCTCCGAGCGATTGCTGGGCAAACATTTTCTCCATGTTGTCGAGGCAAGCCTCGGCCATGCTGCCAAAGATCGCCGCGCTGCCGCCCTTGCGGTCCAGTTCGCGCAGCCAGGCCACGCGGTCGGGCGAGGAGCCGATGCCGCCGCGTACGAAATCGCGAAAGCGCTCGCGCAGGGACTCGTAACCGTCGAAACCGAGATGGCGAGCCAGGCGCACGAAGCTGTTCGGGTGCACGTCGGCGTTGGCGGCAAGCGTGCGCATCGACTGCAGGCCGACCTCGTGCGGGTGATCGATGAGGTAACGCGCGCACAGTTGCAATTGTGCGGGCAGCAGATCGAATTCATCCAGTAATTGCTCGAGCACTTCTTCCTGCGACTGGGGCAGGCGGCGTTCGCCGGATTGCAGCTGGGGAATAGATTGTGACATTTGTGCACTTGATTTAATTAATGGTACAAGTGTATCATCGCTCGATCTTTCAATGCAATAATATTTTGCGGGGTCAACTCGATGCAAAGCAGGGCGAAAATTGTCATCATCGGCGGCGGCGTTATGGGCTGCTCACTCGCCTACCATCTGTGCAAGGAAGGCGAAGCCGACGTGGTGCTGCTGGAAAAAGCGGAACTGACCAGCGGTTCGACCTGGCACGCGGCCGGGCAAATTACCCATTCGGTCAGTCATTACAGCCTCGCCAAGATGGCCGCCTACGGCACCGAGCTTTATCCGCGCCTGGAGGACGAAACCGGCCAGTCCTGCACCTGGCACGGCAGCGGCAGCCTGCGCATCGCTTATACCCAGGATGAGGTCGACTGGATCAAGTACACGCTGTCGGTGGGCAAGGGGCTCGGGCATGAAATGGAAATCGTCGGCTCGGAGCGTATTGCAGAACTGCATCCTTTTTATAACCTCGACGGTGTCAGGGCCGCGCTCTACACGCCGCACGACGGTCACGTCGACCCGGCCGGCGTTGCCTTCGCGATGGCGAAAGGCGCGCGCATGATGGGTGGCAGCGTGATTCGTCAAAACCGCGTTACCGGGATTACCCGCACCGGCGAAAGCTTCGTCGTACATACCGAAAAGGGCGACATCGAGGCGGACAAGGTGGTCAACGCCGGCGGCACTTACGCGCGCCAGATCGGCGCGTGGGTCGGGCTCGATCTGCCGATCGCGAATATGCTGCACCATTACCTGATTACCGATACCGTGCCCGAATTCGAGGAACTGGAAAAGGAATTACCGGTCATTCGTGACGACTCACAGGTCTCCGGGTACGTGCGCATGGAGCAGAAATCCGGCCTCATCGGCATCTACGAAAAAGCCAATGCGGCCTCGGTGTGGGACGACGGTACGCCCTGGGAATCCGAGAACGAACTGTTCGAACCCGATTACGATCGCATCATGCCGTGGCTCGAGAACGCGCTCGAGCGCATGCCGATCCTGGCAGACAAGGGTATCAAGAGTGTGGTTCACGGGGCGATCACGCACCCGCCGGACGGCAACATGCTGTTGGGGCCGTCGGGCGTAAAGAATTTCTGGCTGTGCTGCGGTTCGCAGGTCGGCATCGCCTGGGGCCCCGGCGCCGGCAAATACCTCGCTCAATGGATGGTGCATGGAGCCGCGGACGTGTCGATGCGTAGCTTCGACCCGCGCCGCTTCGGCGCGCGTATCGATGATGATTACCGCATCAACAAGGCCAAGGAAGATTACCTGTTGCGGCACGAAATTCCCTACCCGCATCTCGATCGTCCGGACCTGCGGCCGTCGCATTCGAAGCTGTCGCCGCTGTACCAGGTGTTGAAAGACAAGGGAGCCGTGTATGAAGACGTCTACGGCTGGGAGCGGCCCTACTGGTATGCGCTCGGCGGCACGGAGCAAAAACACATCGAGAGTTTCCGTCGCAGCGAATTGTTCGACATAGTCGGCAAGGAAGTGCGTGGTATGCGCGGGCATGCCGGCATCGCCGACCTGAGCGCCTTCGCCAAGGTGGAAATATCGGCTTCCAATGCCGAGGTTTACCTCGATCGTGTGCAGTCCAACAAGCTGCCGCAAAAGGTCGGCAGCGTGAGCTTGACCTACCTGACGATGCCGAACGGTCGAATCGAAGGCGAGGCAACCATCGTCAAGCTTGGCGACAACCATTACTACATGGTGTACGCGGCCGTGCGCGAAGCTGCACTGCTGGACTGGATGCGGGAACAAGTACACGCAGGCGAGTCGATCGAGTTCGACAACGTCTCCGAGTCTTACGGTGTCATCATGCTGGCGGGACCCGCGGCACGAAAAATTCTTGCGCACTGCACCGACACCGCGCTCGATAACACAAGCTTCCGCTGGTTGTCGACGCAACACATCACGGTCGCCGGGGTCGATCAGGTACGGGCGCTGCGGGTAACCTACACCGGTGAACTCGGCTGGGAACTGCACGTGCCGATGGCGGGCATGCTCGATGTCTACAGTGCGCTGGTGTCGACCCCGCATAGCGAAAACCTGGTCCATATCGGTTCGGCAACGCTGAACGCGGTGCGCATGGAAAAGGCCTATCGCTCGGGCTCGGAAATCACCAACGAAGTAACCATAACCGAGGCCGACGTGGCGCGTTTCTCGCGTGACGGCGGCTTCCAGGGCGCAGACCGGTCACTCGAGCCGGCGACACGCTGGGTGCTGGCCTACCTGCGGCTCGACGAGCCGGCGGCCGACGCGGTGCAGTGTGATCCGCTGGGTTCGGAATCGGTGTGGCACGAGGGCGAGCCGGTCGGGCAGATATCTTCCGGCGGTTACGGATACGACCAGGGCAGGTACCTGGCCTTTGCCTACATCAAACCCGAACTCAACCGGGTCGGTAACGAGTTCGAAGTGATGGTCATGGGGCAACCGCGGCGCGCGGAAATCGTCGAGCAATGCGTGTATGATCCGCAGAATCTTTTGCCACGCAGCGAAGACTGAAATCTACCGTCACCCTGCCTGGACGATGTAATCGGATATTCTCCGCCAGGGCAAGTTAACTGAAGTCATTCCCGCGCAAGCGGGAATCTTGTAAATTAACTTCGATTACGATTACGAAACTATTGCGAGATCCTCGCTTGCGCGGGGACGACGACCGTCAACTGAGGAGTATTTATGGATCAAGATTTATTTGAAAAAGGCCTGGCCAAGCGCAAGGGCACGTTGGGCGCCGAGTATGTCGAGAAAAATCTGGCCGCGGCCGACGACTTCACTCGCCCGTTCCAGGAGGCGATGACCGCCTGGTGCTGGGGTTTCGGCTGGGGCGACGAAGTCATCGAACCGAAGACCCGTTCGATGATGAACCTGGCGATGATCGGCGCGCTCGGCAAGATGCACGAGTGGGAAATTCACTGCCGTGGCGCGCTCAACAACGGCGTCAGCAAGGAGGAGATCCGGGCCATTATCCACGTGGTCGGCATCTATTGCGGCGTGCCGCAATCGCTGGAGTGCTTTCGCGTCGCGCGCAAGGTGCTGGAAGAGGCGGGCGAACTATAGCGGGGTTTTGCGCATCGCCTGGGCCAGCGACTCTGACCCCAGATAGTCGAGCTTGTCGATAACGCCCTGCTGGTCGGCGGCGGGGCGGTTCTGACTGAGCTTGTACTTGCACTGGATTTCGTCGATGCTGATTTCGACGCCGACGATCGCCTTCAGCATCGCGTCGCGATATTGCGGTTCCCAGGAGGATTCGAAAGCCGATTCGTAGCGGCGGCTCAGGCTGTCGACCAGGGCGGCGAGTTCATCGGCCGCGTCGAACACCCGGCAATGTCCGTAAACGTGCAGCGCCTGGTAGTTCCAGGTCGGTACGCCAGGGGTCTGGTACCAGCTCGGTGATATGTAGTCATGCGGGCCCAGGAAAGTCACCAGCACCTGCTGGTCGCCGAGTTGCTGCCATTGCGTGTTTTGTCGCGCGAGGTGGCAGCGCAGGTTTTTGCGGTCACTCGATAGCAGGAAGGGCAGATGCGAAGCCGTGAGCCGGTTGTCCTGCAGCGAAATCAGCTGGCCGAAGGCGTTGGCCTCGAGAAACGAATATATTTCTTCCTGTTCAGATACTTTGAAATGGTCCGGTACATACATGATTAAAACCCGTTATTCAGTCGATTTCACCGTTGGCCTTTGCCACTGGGCGGTTGATATGGCCAATAGGCGAGATCGAGTTTATTCGTTTTACCTGGCCGAATCACGAGGTTAAATTTAATCCCATGAAAATAAATAGCATCAGCCTGTGGCAGCTCGATCTGCCGCTGCACAAGCCTTACTGGTTGTCCGGGGGGCGGCTCAAGTTCGAACTGCTCGATTCCACCATCCTGCGTATCGACACCGACGCTGGTATCTCGGGCTGGGGTGAAGGCTGCCCCTGGGGCGTGACTTACCTGCCGGCATTCGGCAAGGGTATCCGCGCGGGCATCGAGGAGCTGGCGCCACTGTTGATCGGCAAGGACCCGCGCCAGCTCGACTCGATCAACCGGACCATGGACCTGGCTCTGCCGGGTCATCCCTACGTCAAGTCGGCGCTCGATATAGCCTGCTGGGATATCGCCGGCAAGTCCGCCGGTTTGCCGATCTGCGAAATGCTGGGCGCGCGCGAGCCGGATCCGGTGCCGATTGCATCGAGCGTATCGACCGGCAGCCCGCAGCAAATGCTCGACGAGGTGCAGCGTTTCCGCGACCTGGGTTACCGCGTGCATTCCTGCAAGGTCGGCGCCGATGTTGGTCTCGATATCGAGCGCATCAACCTGCTGGGCGCGAACGAACTCGATGGCGAAATCATGTTTTACGACGTCAATCGCGCCTGGCTGCCGCGCGAGGCGATCACCGTCATGAATGCCATCGACGGCATCGCTTCCTGGTTCGAACAGCCCTGTGAAACCCTCGATGAGATTGCACAGGTACGCCGTCAGACACGCTACCCGATCGGTGTCGACGAAGCGCTGCACACGATCGACGACCTGATTCGAATCCAGCGCGACGGAATTGCCGAGGTGGTCAATATCAAAATCAATCGTGTCGGCGGTCTGACCAGGGCGCGCCGACTGCGGGACTTTTGCCTCGCCACCGGAATTACGATGCTGATCATGGATACCGGCGGTACCGTGATATCCGATACCGGGGTCTCTCATTTCGCGCAGGCGATTCCGGCACCCTCCTGCCTCGGAGTCTGGTCCTGCCAGGAAATGGTCAGCGTCGACCCGGCGCCCGGTCGGGGCGCGCGTAACGTCGACGGCTGCTTTAGCGCGCCCGATCTTCCCGGGCTCGGGGTGGAGCCGGAGCTTGAGTTGCTGGGAAACCCAGTCGCGGTCTATGCCTGAAAATGCGACCGATACGACCCGGCGTCCTTTTTCATGATGCGGACAGATATACTGATCGTAGGCGCCGGCCTTAGCGGCCTGGCGCTTGCCAACGAGCTGGCGCGGCGCGGCGACGATTACCTGCTGGTGGAAGCGCGCAACCGGGTTGGTGGACGCATCCTGTCGGTCGAATCCGGACCAGAGGGAGCAGAAGCGCGGCGTTTCGACCTGGGGCCGTCCTGGGTTTGGCCGGGCCAGCCGCGCGTCGCCAGCTTGCTCCGGGAACTGGATATCGAGGTATTCGAACAATACAGCGAGGGTCGCCTGGTTTACCAGGACGAGTCGGGCGCGGTGCGCCGCGACTACGATTTCTCGACGATGGCCGGCTCGTTGCGTATCGAGGGCGGTATTTCGAGCATTACCGAGCGGCTGTACGATCGTATTTCCAGCCAAACGGTTTTGCTGGAACACGCCGTGACGAGCATTGCCCGCGGCAAAGACGAATTTAGCGCGCGGCTTCAAACCTCCCAGGGCAACAAAACTGTCACGGCGAGGCGAATCCTGTTGGCGGTGCCGCCGCGCTTGCTGGCGGAAACCATCGAGTTCAGTCCGCGGATGAGCGATGAAATCCGCGCCAGCCTGGCGGCGATTCCGACCTGGATGGCCGGACACGCAAAATTGGTCGCGGTTTATGAAAAACCTTTCTGGCGCGATATGGGCCTTTCCGGAGATGGTATCAGCCGCTGCGGACCGCTGATGGAAATCCACGATGCGTCGCCCGCGGGCGCGGATGCAGGTGCCCTATTCGGCTTTGTGGGCCTGCCCGTCGGTTCGCCGTCACGCGAACCGGACCGCCTGAAAGCCGGGGCGCTGACGCAATTGCGACAAATGTTCGGATCCGCCGCGGCGGACCCTATCGAGGTGATTGTCCAGGATTGGGGCAAGCAAGCCTGGACTGCCGTCAGTGCCGACCAGTCAACCGCGCATCATCCGCAATATGGCCTGCCGCAAGCGTTGCTGCCACTGGCGGACCAGGGTTTGGTGTTCGCATCGACCGAGACCGCACCCCAGTTCGGGGGGTTCATCGAAGGTGCGCTCGAAGCGGCCGAAATTGCGCTCGACAGGCTGCAGGCCATCGGCAGCCTGCTGCCGTAGCAAATCTAGACCGATTGCCAGACTTGATACAGTTCCGGGTCCTGCAGAATCTCGCGCAGGGCGTCGTGCAGAATAGTCGCCCAGCGTTCGGCGCCGTCCTCCGTGTCGACCAGGTCCTGGCGAATTTCGATGGAAACATGCGGCAACCCGGCCGCCTCGGCATGATGGTCGATCGTATAGTCCGCCGGGTGCTTGCCGGAATAGGGTTCGTTGTCGCCGATGTTGAAACCGTCGGGATGGGCGCACAGGTTTGCCATCAGCGGCAGTGGGATTCGCGGATCCTTGTCCCACAGGATACCGGCATGCCAGGGACGCACAAAACCCGCCATCTGCGGGGTGAAGCTGTGGATCGAAATAAATGCCGGCACCACCCCATTTTCCCTGCATCGGTGCAGCATCGTGTCGATGGCCTTGCGATAGGGCGTGTAGCAGCAATGAATACGCTCGTTGCGATGTTCCCGTGACATGTTTTGATTACCCGGAATAACCACGTCGTCGCTAACCTCCGGCATCACGCTGGGATCCTCGAGGCTGCGGTTCAGATCGACGACCAGTCGCGAATAGCCTGCCAGCACGGCCGGCGCATCGAGGTGCTCGACCAGATGATAGATCAGTTTACGCGTACCGATGTCATAAGCGATATGCTGTTGCAGCGTTGCTTCATCGAGGCCGAGGTTATCCAGCGATTTTGGTATGACGTTGCTGACATGATCTCCGGCAAGCAGAACGCTGGCCTTGCCCCGTTCATTGATGATCGAGTAGGGCGCAGGATCGTCGGGTCCAATTATTGATGCATCGCTGCTTGTCATGTTGCTACGGGCCTGGCGTATTCCGATGAAATTTTAATGCAGAGCGGAAGAATAAAGATTCACCGCGCGCTGGTCCAGTCGGCAGTGTCCGGTTGGCGGACTGCACCGGCCGGTGACTGGTCGAATCATCGAGCCATTGAATAGATTTGACCGATGGAATTGGCGACGCATATCAGCAGCCTCGCCTCGACAGGCTAGAACTTACTGTTTTCAATCAGGTTCTGCAGGGGTTCGCCAAAATCGTCCGGGTCGCTTCGATAAACTTCGAGCATTCGATCAGCCAGGCTGTTCCAGTGGGTTTGACTCGCCGGCACCAGATCCTCGATTGCCTGGCGCGAGCCGTGCATCGTCCAGCTTTCGTAGCCCTGCCTCAGCGCGGGGAAAAGATACTTTTGCATACCCGTGAGATTCGCAAAAAAGAAATGCAACGAGGCGTCATTGTCCGAGTCGGCCAGGGCGGGAAGCGTCGTCAAAGAGTCGGCCAGCAGGTCGCGCACGGCGCGGATCATGATTTCGGTTTTTGAGCGCGGCACACTGGCGAGCATTTGCTCCCATTCCGGCCCCAGGCGTTTCCCCGCAAGCACCTCGCCTTTTTCGTGCAACAGTACCGAATCGAGCACCGTATCGGTCATCTGGTCGAGTGCGTCCTCGGGATTAATCTCGAAGTTGAAGCTGCGGAGAGCGCGACCCATGGCGTTTTCCAGCTTGTTCCAGCGCCATTCCTCTACCCTTTCCCAGATCATCCGCCGCAGGGACTCGCGCCGGATAAAGATCGTGTCGCCCAACGCCATTGCCGGCGGGGCCGTCAGGTCCCGGGCATACTCGTCTACCGACACGAGGACTCTGCAATCCGGCCTCGATTCGTGATGCTCGAGCTTGCCCAGGAAAAAATGCGGGGTGCACTTGTTGCCGAGCCCGCCGCTGTAAACCAGGCCGTGCGGATTCAGCGCCGCGTTTATCGCCTCGTTATCGAAGGGATCGATACGGTCGCCGCCAACCGGCAGATCGGCAAAGGGTTCGTCTTCGATGGTTTGCCAGAAGAGCTCGCGTTCCTTGAGCCAGTCACCGACGTCTCCCTCGGGCAGGTTGTCGTGGAACGTGTAGCCCTTCTCCCAGCGAAAATACTCCCGCATCTTCAGCAGGTAGATGCACAGCGTGTAATCGCCGGCATGCCGCGCATCGGAAATATGGCAATTGCGCTGGACGGTGGTCAGGAGTGGCTGCAGTCTGTCTTGCATGGGGGTATGTAACGCTAGTAGCTCAGGGTTCGCTAATATTGGTTAGCGAGTCCGATCGTAGCACGTCTGCTAGTGATCACACCAGACAGGATCGCTCGCTGGCATTTCATTTTCAAGGGACGGGTTTGCCCGCAATTCGCGCAAACAATTTCCGATAAAAGACGATGTCTTCAGGCTGTAAATCCTGGTGGTTCGGTAAAAACTCGTCGATATCGACACCCGTCTTCATGCCGGTGATTCCGTTACCCCTGACCCAGATGGATTGCTCGACAAATTCCCTGGCGTCACCATGGCAGTTTCCACACTCCGTTTCGAACCTGACCGGCGAATTGGCCCTGGATAACAGCATCTCGTTGATGGTTTCGATCTCGTGGTCGGGCGTATAGTGATTACGCATGAACAGGTCCAGGTTGTCGATGTGGTGCTGCCCCTGTAACTGTCCCCCGATATCCCACAGGTATTTGCCCGCGAACTCGGCGGGGTCCCCGTGGCATTCTTCACAGCGACTATCCCAGATGGCTAGCGCATCGCGCGCACCCGACTCGATCGGGATTAGCGCGAGTAAAATAACGGTGATACTTAGTCGGTAAATTCGCATCGATCGTCTTTTTTCGGGCCTGCAACTAAAGTGCGGAGCTTAGCATTCGGGCGTCGTCGTCGACAAAGGAAATGTCAGAATACAGTGCTTCCACGGGCAGCGGGAAGGAGATGGACATTGATAGCCTGGTGGAATTTACCTTAGATCAGAGGGTATGATCAGCCTGGAGCCGAGAGCTGCAGTTATTTTTAGGTTAACCAATATGTCTTCGAAGAATTCTACCGACAAACTCGACCGCATTGTTTCAGAGGCTCGCGCTGCCGGGGAGCAGCGGGAGCAGGGGTACCGCAGCAAAGCGTTAAAAATGTACCCCTGGGTATGCGGCCGATGTGCCCGCGAGTTCGACGAGAAGAATCTGCGGGAGCTGACCGTGCACCATCGGGATCACGATCACGATAACAATCCGGCCGATGGCAGCAACTGGGAGTTGTTATGTGTCTATTGCCATGACAACGAGCATTCGCGCTATGTCGACGCGGCTTACGGTGATTCCGCGACCACGGCGCAAGCGGAAGAAGCTACTCATAAACCGTTTGCGGATCTCGCATCGATGCTTGGGAAAGAGAAGTAGCTGTCTCCGTCACCTGCGCCAGGGTAGGGAAACAGGGGGTTCGAGCCGGGTTACGAGTGCGGCGCCAGGCTATCCCGGTTTTTAGTGCGAGGTGGTTCTGACTTCGGTTTTTTCTTCGCCCGCGGCAAGCGCGCTATCCGTTTTCGCCCGGGTTTCGGCCTTGGCGCTCTCGGCGACCTTGTCGAGTGCGTCGACATTGATGACCGGCTCGCTGGCTTCGGCCTGATTGCCGGTTGATGCCGAAGCCTCGCTTTCAGCAGTGTCATTTTCCGAACCGTCAGGATCCACTCCTGCGGTTTTAACATCGGTAAACGGTTCGGCATGCTCGTCTACCGTTTCCACGGCTGCCGCCTGGGCCGCCAGCGGTTCGGCAACCAGGTCATCGGCGGCCGTATCCGCGGTATCGGCGGAATCGTCGACAGCGATCGATACTCGGCCCGGTTGCTGTTCCAGAAGATTATTGAAGGTTTTACTGTCGCCCAGGGTTTGCGCACCCTCTGCCAGGTGCTGGTAAACCTTGACATAGTTCTGCGTCAGGTCATTCACCAGTTCCGAGGTCTTGTTGAAGTGTTGGCCGACGCTGGCCTTGTAACTGTCCAGCTCGTCCCGGGCCGTGTCCAGTTCGGATTTTATTTGATCGGCCTGTTTAATTGATGGCGCGAGCAGCCGGTAAGCCAGTGCGCCGATCATTACACCCGCGACCAGTGCGATGATGCCAATTTGCCAAACCGAATCCAGGTATTCCACAGCGCCTCTTCACTATCGGTAGTTGGTAGGTGGTGTCCGATTATAAGGTAAGCGTCTCTGCAATCATACAATTGAGGTCGATAAAGTCGGGCGTCGGTTAGTTATCGATTCCCGCGCTAGTCACCAATATAGGCAACAGCCTCGATTTCTACCAGCATGGTCTCCTCGGCCATCGGTGTCTGCACGGTTGTCCTGGCCGGCGGATTATCGGGAAAAATCTCGCTGAAGATGTCATTCATTTTTTGAAAATCCCTCATGTCCTTGAGATAGACGTTACATTTCAGGACATCGCGCCAGTTCGCGCCGCCTTCTTTGAGCACGGCCTCGACATTGCTCAACGTCTGGCGAGTCTGGGCCTCGATATCGCCGACACCGACGATATTGCCGTCGCTGCCCCAGGCAACCTGCCCAGCGGTGTACACCATATTACCGCCGCGGGTGCCGGGTGAATAAGGGTAGGTAGGGCGTGGTTGGAAATTTAACTGCTCGGGCTTCAGAACTGTTCTGGGCATTACGAATTCTCCGCATGGTTATGTTAATGTCGTTTTACGACATCCAGAGCGCATAATCCAGTTGACTTCAGCATCCCAACGCACCAATAGAGCCGGGCTCGGTATCTCGATTACCGTTATTGGCAGCGGCGTTTATATAATCCACCGCGAAAGTCTGCAAAAACGACAGGCTAACCTGGAGTATTGAACCTGAAGATTTTAATAATCACCATTATCTCCCTGGTTCTGCTAGCAACTGTCGGGCTTTTTGTCATTGCCTACCTGTCGAAATCTGCAGTGGCAAACGGCCTGGTCGGGGATAGATTAACGCAATGTCCTGGTACGCCAAATTGCGTTTGTAGCGAGTTCGAGTCGGATGCAGAGCACTATATCGAGCCGCTGGTTATTGCGGATGGCGATGCTGCACAGGTCATGGCCAGGATAAAAAAGATTGTTGGCGAAATGGGCGGCGCTATCCAGGCAGAAAAAACGAATTATCTAGCGGCTACCTTTACCTCCTCGATTTTCAGGTTCGTCGACGACCTGGAGATCAGAATCGATACCGAACAAAGTGTGATTCACCTGCGCTCCGCCTCCAGAGTCGGTCGTGGCGACGGGGGCGTCAACCGAAAAAGAGTCGAACGGCTTAGGCAATTATTTCATTTGCGGGAAGGCTGATTTCGCCGCCAGGCATTGACAGGCATCAAGATTTCGATCGTAGATTAGGCCAGAATAAAAAACTTGTCTAAGAATAGATATGATGGATGGTGGCGACATGAGCGAGAGACAGGGCTTCGAACAAAAAATGCGCGCAGAGCTGGCGCAGTTAAAAGTCGAGTATGAAAATTTGAAGGCCAGGGCCGGCAGGGTCGAAAGCGAGCTCGAAGCGGAGTACCTGACCCTGGTCGAAGAGCTGAAGATCGAATTGCACAAGGCCGAGCAAAAGCTGGAACTGTTTGCCGAGACGCACGAAGATCAATGGGAAGAGTTCAAACTGGATCTCGAGCGGAGTTGGGAATCTCTGCGCAACCTGATCAAGGCTGTCATCGGGCCCTGAGCTCGTGGTGGCCAGCACGGTAGCCGTCAGTATCTGGAGGTTTGGGTGACCCAAGCCTCTTTTTTTAAAGTTAATAATCAAGGCCCCGAGCCCGTGCTGCAATCCAGTTTTTCGGAATATTCTTTATTCTCAGGTAAAACGTGACCATGCATAACGATCCACTCCAGGTGCTCAATGAGCTAGTTCCACTGCAGGACAAGCTGCGGGCAACACACAAATCGGTTGCCGACCTGTTTCCCTTCATTGTTCGCATCGCAATAGCGATATACGACGCTGAGACGAGCGTACTGAAGACCTACCTGCACAGTAGTGGTGACGACAATCCGCTGGAGCATTACAGCGCCCTGATCGATGATGCCCCGTCACTCAAGGAAATTCTGAAAACTGGTTCACCGCGAGTTATAAACAACATGCTTACCTTCGAAGGGGAAGAAAAAGAGCACTCGAGGCGGCTCGGACGTTACGGTTACGCGGCGAGCTATACCATGCCGATTTTCAATAACGGAATTTTCTTCGGGTTCATATTCTTTAATTCAGACAGGAAGGATGTCTTCGACGAGAACACGCTGCGCCAGATCGACACCTACGGCCATTTGATCTCATTAATGGTGATCAATGAAATTACGTCGATCAGGGTGTTGACCGCCGCGGTAAAAACCACCGGTAACATCACTCACATACGCGACCCGGAGACAGGCAGCCATCTTGATCGAATGTCTCGTTATTGTCGGCTAATCGCCAATTCCATCGCCGATAAATACCAGCTGGACGATAGTTACATCGAGCACTTGTTCATGTTTGCGCCGCTGCACGATATCGGCAAGAT
>JAACFA010000267.1 GCA_009937625.1 Gammaproteobacteria bacterium
GTACACCATGAATAAACTGACGTCTTTCACCGAGTCCAGCCATGCCAGCATGCAGGCCTGGCGGCACGATATTCACCGCCACCCGGAACTGGCCTTCGAAGAGCATCGGACCGCGGAAAAAGTGGCTGACCTGCTCACACAGTTCGGGCTCGAAGTGCATACCTCGGTCGGCAACACCGGCGTCGTCGGCCTGTTGAAAAAAGGCGACAGCGAGCGAGCGCTCGGTTTGCGCGCCGACATGGATGCGTTGAAAATCCAGGAACAGAACAGCTTCGAACATCGTTCACTCAACGCGGGCAAGATGCACGCCTGCGGCCACGACGGTCATACCGCGATGCTGCTCGGCGCCGCGCAGTACCTCGCCGCCGAGGGTGAATTCGACGGCACCGTGGTGTTCATTTTCCAGCCCGCCGAGGAGCATGGTGACGGCGCCCGGGCAATGATCGAGGACGGCTTGTTCGAACGTTTCCCGGTCGACGCGGTTTACTCCATCCATAACTTCCCGTCGCTTGCGGTCGGCAAGTTCGCGGTGCGCGCGGGATCGATCATGGCCGCCGAGGACAACTTCGAAATCACCGTCAACGGCACCGGCTGCCACGCGGCCATGCCTCACCTCGGCAAGGATGCGATCGTCATCGGCGCGGAAATCGTGACCGCGATGCAGTCGCTGGTGTCGCGCACCATGGATCCGATCGACAATGGCGTGGTTTCCTTCACCGAGTTCGTTACCAACGGCACCGTCAACGTGGTGCCCGGCCAGGTCATTCTCAGGGGCGATACCCGCTCCCTGACCACGGCGGTACAGGATCACATCGAGACGACGATGGAACGCATCGTCAGCGGCATCTGTGCCGCGCACGGCGCGAGCTACGAATTCAGCTATCGGCGCAATTTCGTACCCACGATCAATACGCCGGCGGAGGCCGACATCGCGGCCGCGACGGCGCGCCTGGTCGTCGGCCCGGCCAACGTGGTGGGCGACAGCCGCCCGGTCATGGCCTCCGAGGATTTCGGCTACATGTTACAGGCCCGGCCAGGCGCCTACCTGTTGCTCGGTAACGGCGAGGAAGGGGTTGGCGGCTGCAGCTTGCATAACCCGTCCTACGATTTTAACGACGACATCCTCAGTATCGGCGCGGATTTCTGGGTAACGCTGGTCGAAACGCAACTGAAGGCCGATTGAAAATGGCGACTGAAGAAAATACCCCAAGCACGTTCGGCACCGCGGCTTACGGCGGTGAAAACTGGTCGCAGCGCCACGCCACGCATCAGCAGGAACTGGGCGACATCTGGGGCGGTTGTGGCATCGACTCCGAGTGGCGCCAACTCCAATCGGTGTTACTGCACTGCCCGGGCGAGGAATTGAACGCGGCCCGGGACGACCCCGAGGCGGTACAAATGCTGGCGCCGGTCGACGTTCCCAGGGCGCAGGAAGAGCACTCTGCGATGGTCGAGGCCTACCGCGCGCAGGGCGTCGAGGTGCATTTCGTCGAGCCGGAACTACCGTGCCAGCCGAACCTGATGTTCTGCGCCGACCTGTTCGTCATGACCCCGCAGGGCGCCATCCTGGCGCGGCCGGCGTCGACCGTGCGCGCCGCCGAGGAGCGCTGGGTCGCGCGCAAGCTCGCCGACCTCGGCATCCCGATCCTGAAGACCCTGACCGGCACCAGTACCTTCGAAGGCGCCGACCTGATGTGGATCGACGAGAAAACCGCAATGATCGGCCGCGGCCTGCGCACCAACGACGCCGCCATCACGCAAATCGCCAACCTGCTGGCGGAGCTCGATATCGAATTGATCGCGGTCGATTCGCCGTTCGGCATCATGCACTTCATGAGCCTGTTGCGCATCGTCGATAAAGATCTCGCGATCTGCTGGCCGCGACGCACCCCGCACCGCTCCGTGCGCGTGCTGCAGGAGCGCGGCTACGAGGTCAAGTTTCCGCCCTTCGCCGACGATCCGGAAAGCTATCGCGGCATCAACTTCGTCACGCTCGGGCCGCGGCGTATCCTGATGGTAGGCGGCCTGCCAAAAGTTCAGGCTTGCTTCGAGGACATGGGCATCGAATGCCTGACCACGCCGACCGACGAATTGACCCTGGCGGCCGGCAACGTCGGATGCCTGACCGGCATACTGCGGCGTCAGCAGGCCGGCTGACGCCGGTCGGACTGAAATTTTTGCATCCGCCCGGCGACCTAGGCACAATCAAGCTCAGCCACTATCCAGGACGATAAATTGAACCCCGCCATCGAACAACGCGTTGTGCATTTATTGAACAGCGACGTCAAAAAAATTTTACAGGGACGCAAGGTCGGCCTCGAAAAGGAAAGCCTGCGCGTTGCGGTCGGCGGCAGTATCTCGCAGACGCCGCACCCGGCAGGGCTGGGTTCCGCGCTCACGCACCCGAGCATCACCACCGATTACTCGGAGGCGCTGCTGGAATTCGTCACTCCACCATTCAACCATTTTGCCGACACCCTGCAGTTCCTCGACGACACGCACCGTTTCGTTTACAGCCAGCTCGATAACGAAATCCTGTGGGCCACCAGCATGCCCTGCGTGGTCGAGGGCGATGCCAGTATTCCCATCGCGCAATACGGCACGTCCAACGCGGCGCAGATGAAAACCGCCTACCGCCGCGGGCTCGGGCACCGCTACGGACGCATGATGCAGGCTATTGCCGGAGTGCATTTCAATTACTCCTATCCCGAGGAATTCTGGTCGCAGTTCCAGTCGGTAATCGGCGACGAACGTGACGCACGCAGCTTTATTTCCGAATCCTATATCGGCATGGTGCGCAACCTGCAGCGCTTCGGCTGGCTGGTGCCTTACCTGTTCGGCGCCTCACCCGCGATCTGTGCGTCATTCCTGCAGGCCGCCCCGACCTCGCTCGAGAAGTGGCAGGAATTCTCTTACTACGCGCCCTACGCGACCTCGTTGCGCGTCGGCGACATCGGTTACCAGAACCACAAGGAAGGCGAAGCCGGGATCAGGGTCGACTACAACAGCCTGCAGGGCTACGTCGACAGCCTGGCGCACGCGATTTCGACGCCCTACCCCGAGTACGAAAAAATCGACATGATCAGCGACGGCAAGTGGCAACAGCTCAACGCCAACATCCTGCAGATCGAAAACGAGTACTACTCGAGCGTGCGGCCGAAACAAATCCTGCAGGGCGAGGAAAAACCGACGCTGGCGCTGGCCAGGCGCGGTGTCGCCTATATCGAACTGCGCTCGCTCGACGTCAACGCCTACGAGCCGCTCGGGATCAGCGAAGAGCAGATGCGCTTCCTCGAATCGTTCCTGTTGTTCAGCCTGTTGACGCCCAGCGCTCCCTATAACGACGACGAACTGGCCGCGATCAAACACAATATCAACGAGGTGGCCGTGCGCGGTCGCGACCCACAACTCAAGCTGAGACGCGTAGGCGGCGAGGTGCTGCTGCGCGACTGGGCCAACGAAATTTTCGAACAGATGACGGCCGGTTGCGACCTGCTGGACAAGAGTGCCGGGATGCACTGCTACGGCGATGCACTACAAAAGCAGCGCGCCAAGATCGCGGATTCCGACCTGACGCCGTCGGCCCGAACGCTCGCGGACATGGCCGACAACAAGGAAGAGTTTTACCATTTCGCGCGCCGAGTTCGAGCGCCAGGCGCAACAGTCGATCGAGCGCCAGCACGAAATCGAGCGCACGGACGATATCCCGTTCGAAACCTTCCTGCAGCATTACTTCGCGCAGAGCTGACACTACCGTCATTACCGCGTAAGCCTGCACCCCTTTCAAAAAACCACGATCGCCGTTTTCTCGGAACGGTACCGCCATTGCAAGATCCCGATACGTCGGACCGCCGCTTACGCGGGGATGGCGCCAAACACTGTCATTCCCGCGTAAGCGGGAATCTCAGGAAGAAAGCGTGCTTGCAATAAGTGCGAGTACTGTGCACCAGAGCCAGGCTTCAATATGCCATCAGTTCAGAAACTCATCCTGCCAGGCCTGGTACTGCGCGTCACGAGTCAGCTGTTTCATTAGTTCGGATGAGGCGACGCCCTCGAGTTCAGCTGGCGGGGTGCCGTCGCGCAGTGCCTTGAGCGTGGTATACATCGCCTGTACCGCGGCCATAATCGGCTGATGCCCCTGCAGTGAAATTCGCACCCCGTGTTGCGCCAGGTAGTCCGCATCCTGCAGTTCGGCACCAGAGCCGCCGAGCATGATCGGCACCTCGATCTCGGCGGCGATCGCCTCCAGTTCGGCGCGTGTCTTGACGCCGACGAACATGATGCCGTCGACACCGGTATCGACGTAGGCGCGTGCGCGCCGAATGCCGTCCTCGACCCCGTTGACACCAACCACGCTGGTGCGCCCGAGCACGATCAGGTCAGGATCCTGGCGCCCGGCCAGCGCCGCCTTCATCTTGCCGACGCCCTCCTCTACCGACAAAAACTCGGTACCCGTGGCGCCGAAGCGTTTCGGCAGCAGCGTGTCTTCGATCGTCAGGCAGGACACACCCGCCGTCTCGAGTTCCTCGACGGTGCGCTTGACGTTGAGGGCGTTACCGTAGCCGTGATCGGCATCGACGATCAGCGGCAATTCACCGGCGCGGCAAATGCGATGCGCCTGGTCGGCAAATTCGGAGAGCGTCAGCAGGATGATGTCGGGATCGCCCAGCACCGTGAGGGATGCGGTCGAGCCCGCAAACATGCCGGCCTCGAAGCCCAGGTCCTCGGCCACGCGCGCCGAGAGCGGATCGTAAACCGATCCGGGATGAATACAGCGATCGTCGTCAAAAATGTCGCGCAACCTGCGTCGACGGGTTTGAAAGTTCATGATATTCCTGTCGCCCCGGAAAATTAGCCAGGGCCAGATACTAACATTTCACAGGACGATTCCGACAGCTTCGATCCCGGCGCACTGTCGTGCCAGGTGAAGAAAGCGACGAAGCTTCCTTAGCGGCTAAGCTTCAATTAGCGCATGCCCAGCCGCACCGGCTGGTTGGGTGCGGGAAAAGCATTATCGAGCGTGGACAGATCTTCCTGGCTGAGCTCGATAGCTACCGCGTCGAGGTTTTCCTGGATGCGCGCCGCGCGCGACGACTTGGGGATTACGACCGTATCTGGCTGGTGTAGCAACCAGGCCAGCGCAATCTGCGCCGGGCTGGCCGCGTGTTTTGCGGCGACCTCGGCAATCGCGTCGGAATGCAGCAGCGAGCTCGCCTGGTCCAGCGGCGAGTAAGCCATTACCGGGATACCGCGTTCGCGGCACCAGGCGGAAACTTCCCACTCGACTTCGCGATGCGCAAGGTTGTAGAACACCTGGTTGCAGCCCAGTATGGCCTGGTCGGTCTCGGGAATCTTCTCCAGGTCGGCAAGGTTGAAATTACTGACGCCGAAGTCGCGGATCTTGCCCTGCGCCTGCAGCTCGTGCAGCGCCTCGAAGGTTTGCGACAGCGGCACGCTGCCCGGCCAGTGCAGCAGGTAAAGGTCGATGCTGTCGCAATCCATACGCCGCAGGCTGCGCTCGCAGGCCTCGATGACGCCGTTGCGGCTGGCGTTGTGCGGATAAAACTTGCTGACCAGGAAGAGCCCGTCACGACGGCCGCGAATCGCCTCGCCGATCACTTCCTCGGCGCCACCCTCACCATACATTTCGGCGGTATCGAGCAGCGTAACGCCCATGTCGAGCGCGGCGCGAATCACGTCCGCCTCGTGCTGAAACTGATCCGGATGCTCGCCCATGCGCCAGGTGCCGAGCCCGAATGCCGGCATGCTGTTTCCAGAAGGCAGGTTTACATTTTTCATCATTGCTAAGAAGTTTAGAATATTTCCGACAAATTTCCCGTGCCGGCAACACAGGGGCAACACTATCGATAGCATCCGGGTTCTTGATGCAGCCGACTACTGCGCTCTGGAGACCTGTTCGACACACACCGCGCCAGACCGCGCATGCTTTCGCGGTGAGTGATCGGCGTATAGAATACCCCGAACCCAGTCAATGGAATCGTATCGTGCCAGTAAGGAAGACGACTCTAATCGCGCTCGTGACGTTTGCCGTGCTTGGCTGCAGCAGGCCGGCTCCCGACCCGGTGCAACTGCGTGCCAGCGAAACCGCGCTGATCCAGGCGACGGTGACCGACCCAGCCCGCATCGAAAGCCTGCTGGCGTTGCTGCAGGAGCGAGACCGTCTGATCGAAGAAACCAGGGCATTGACGAAGCAGTACCGACGCGAGCTGAAATCGCTCAATGCAGACTACGACTCCAGCCGCGAAATCATGATCGAAATGATCGACTACTACAATCGCGAACGCGCGCAAAAGCTGCTGCGCTTCATCGAATTAATCGCAAAAATGAAGGCTAAAACCAGCGCCGAGGAATGGCAAGCGATTGCCGAGTTCCAGCTCGAATATTTCAATCCGCGCCAATTGATATTCAACCGCTCAGCCGGGGGCATCTAGCATGCCGACTACGATGCTAAGCGTGTTTCTGCTCGGCGCCGGCCTGCTCGGTGGGTACCTGATCACCCCGAACCATGCCGACCTGATTAGCGAGCGCGTCGAGCAGGTGCTCGAAGATTCCACCCGCGTCGCCAAGGCCAATCAGGTGCTCGACGAGCTCAGCGGCGAGGTTGACGATTTTAACGAGGTATTTATCGATTCCGGCGACAGCCTGCGCGACCTCTACCTGGATCACGCGGCCGGCTCACAGCAGATGCAGCGCACGCTCGAGGCACTCAACCTCGAATGGTACGCGTCGCAAAACAGGAGCGTAAAACTGAGAGAGCGCCTCAAGGAATTTATCTCGGCCGACGAGTGGGCCAGTATTTTCGTTGTCGAATAGCCGGATAAGCGATTGGCGTGCGCGGATTATCCCTTCCTGGTGGCTGCATCTATAGTTCTGCATAGATTAGTTTAAACTGTAGCAAGGCGGC
>JAACFA010000268.1 GCA_009937625.1 Gammaproteobacteria bacterium
CTTCGACGATCTCGGTGGTGATATGTTCCAACGCCAGTAGCGTCACCCGCACCATCGGCGGCATCGCGTAGATGATGGTCGCGATCATCGCCGATACCGGACTGAAACCGAACAACAGCAGCACCGGTACCAGGTAGGCAAAAACCGGCACGGTCTGCATCAGATCGAGAATCGGCACCAGCACCATGCGAAAGCGATGCGAACGGTGACCGAAAATGCCGAGCAGCACGCCGCCGACGACACCAACCGGCACCGCGATGATGATCGAGCTGAGCGTCACCATCGCGCTGTCCCATTGCCCGAACACCACCAGGTATCCGAAACAGCCACCGACCAGCAACGCCAGTTTCCAGTCGCGCACGTAGTGCCCGAACAGCATGACCCCGGCGACCAGCGCCACCCACGAAATCCGCGGGAATACCTGCACCGCGTCGCTGCCGACTCCGCTTAAAAAACCAGTCGATAACAGGCTTTTGACCAGCGTGTAAGGCTGTTCGACCAGTAACGCAATCCAGCGGGTGAATTCCTTGAAGGTAAATAGGCCCAGGTCGAAGCTGTTGATCAGCCATTTCATGAAACCCGTAATCCAGCCAGCCAGTGGAATTTGCCACGCTCGCGGGTACTTGAATGCCCACGGCAACGACTCCTTCGACAGCATCAGCAGGACGGTAACCAGGATCATCACACCCCAGAACACAACCCAGCGATTCAACGTCAACGACGCCGGCCGGGTCATCGGGATCGACGCGTAACTCATTCCTTTTGCTGCGGCGACGAAAGCAAATTGACGACAACATCGCGCGGCAACGCGCCGACGGTGTTGCCCGCGTCGTCATGCACCGCAAAGACCGCGCCTCGGTCAGCATTCAGAATCTCGTCGAGCTGCGTTTCGATGGCGATGTCTGCACGAACCATACCGGCAAAACTGTCACCATCGACAGCACGCATGATCGCACCCGCGCTCAATACCTTGGCACGTGGAATGCCCTGGGTAAATTCCTCGACATAGTCGGTGGCGGGATTGAGCACCAGCTGCTCGGGCGTACCGATCTGGATGATGGCGCCGTCTTTCATGATCGCGATGCGATCAGCGAGCCGGATTGCCTCGTCGAAATCGTGCGTGATGAAGACGATGGTTTTATGCAACACGTTTTGCAGGCGCATGAACTCGTCCTGCATTTCACGTCGGATCAACGGATCGAGCGCTGAGAATGGCTCGTCGAGAAACCAGATGTCGGGCTCGGCCGCGAGCGAACGCGCGATGCCAACGCGCTGCTGTTGCCCGCCCGACAGTTCCCGTGGGTAATACTGCTCGCGTCCTTCCAGCCCGACCAGTTTGACGACTTCGAGTGCACGTTGTTCACGTTCTGCCCTGCCGAGACCCTGAACTTCGAGCGGCAATGCAACGTTGCCGAGTACGGTGCGGTTGGGCAGCAAAGCGAAGTGCTGAAACACCATGCCCATTTTATGCCGGCGCATGTCGATCAGTTCCGCCTCGCCGACTTTCATCAGGTCCTCGGATTCGAAGTAGATTTCCCCGGTACTGGGTTCGATCAATCGCGTCATACAACGCAGCAGGGTCGATTTGCCTGAGCCGGACAAGCCCATGATGACGAAGGTTTCACCCTCGAATACGTCGAAACTGGCGTCGCGCACCGCACCGATATAACCGCCATCGTCGAACGCAGCCTCGTCGACGCTGCCGTCGGTAGCAATTAACGACGCTACGTCCGTGCCAAAAACCTTCCACACATGTTTGCAGCTTATCTTGACCGAGGGTTCGGTCGCATGCGGGCGATCGCCTGCTGGCAGGTCGGACATTATTACCTCACCCGGAACAACCGGAAATCGTCATCATAACAAAGCCAGGGCGGGCCGGGATTATGCCCGCGGCCCACCTTTTACTGATTGCCGATTTATTTAATCCAGGCCTTCCAGGTGGATTCGTTGTCGCGCATCCACTTGGCAACGGTATCGTCAACCGACTTACCTTCGAGGTCGACCTCGACGATCATCTGGCTCATCGCGGCATTGTCGATTTTGAAATTACGTACCGCCTTGTAAGCGCCCGGCCATTTCTTCTCGCCGTCTTTCCAGCCGACCTTTTTAATCCAGCCGAAAGGCTTGCCGCAATCGTAAGCCATACTCTTGTTCATACCCCAACTCGCATCCTCGTAGCAGGCGTCGGTATACTCGGGAAACTCGACCCATTCACCCTCGTACTTGGCCACTGCCCAGTGCGGTGCATAAACCCACAGCAAAATAGGCGCCTTGCGTTGAATCGCCGATTCGAGTTCGGAGAACAGTGCCGCATCGGTGCCGGCATGCACGACTTCGTAGTCAAGCCCCAGCGCCTCGACGCGCTCGTCATCGAATCCGGCCCAGGTAACTGGTCCGCCAAGATAACGCCCCTTCGGTGCGGTTTCAGGCGTCGCGAAGGCTTCGGCGCATTTATTCAGAGCCTTCCAGTCGGGCAGTCCGGGGCAGCGTTCTTTCATGTACATCGGATACCACCACTCTTCCTTGGCATCCATTCCGGTTTCGCCGAGATCGACGGTCTTGCCGGTAGCCAGCGATGCATCCATCGCCTGCTTTCCGGTGGTCTCCCACATTTCCATCGCGATGTGCAAATCGCCCGACTCGAGACCGGCGAACTGCGCGATGTAGTCGGCCTGGACGTACTCGATGTTATAACCGGCCTTTTTCAACACCTCACCCATAAGTGTCGTGGTCAGGTACTGCCCGGTCCAGTCGTGCAGGGTCAGTTTGATCGGATCTTTCGACTCAACGGCGCCGGCCGGCAGGGCCAGGGCCGCGAAAACAGCAAACAGCAGGGCTTTCAATGGTACGTAGCTGGATTTCTTGTTCATAGTTATATCCTCTTTTGGTTGGTCGCAATTCGAAGCTGCGATTGTTGTGCTACTCAATCTTTTTCGCAAATTTCCCCCAACATGTCAATTCGCCGCCCGGGATGCCGGCTGCGCTCTCAGGTCTGCATGCCGACTGCCCTGACGTGCTGGGCAAACCCGGGGTCCGACATCAACGCCTTACAGCGCTCGAAGCGACCGGTCGAATAAGCCCAGAAATCCTCGGCCGGGTTGCCGTCGCTATGCTGGATCAATCCCCACAGCGTCCACAACAGATCGCACATGGCCTTGTAGATGATCATGCGGCCAAAATCGGCCTCGCTCGGCTCGCCGCCGCAATAGGCCCGGATAATTTCGATGTCCTGTTCCGGCGTGAAACCGCCTTCCACCGACAGGTCGCCGAGGTCCCACAGCGGATCGTTCATGCCGGAATACTCCCAGTCGACAATCCACATGCGTTCGCCCGAATCGAGCAGGTTTTCGCAAAGCGGATCGCAGTGACAGGGCGCCAGCGCCGCGGGATTGCGGTTCAACGCCTCACGCACCGGTTGCGCCGCGTCGACGACGTCGGCATAACCCGCGGGCAGTTCCGCCTTGCGCTGATCGAGAATCTTGAGGTAATCGTCGATCATCGCAAACAGCTCGAAGCGAAACTCGAAGGCTTCGGGCCAATCGTGCATCTTTTTAAACGCCCGGCCCGCGCGTGCAGCCGCACCGTCGCGCCTGGCGAACTCTTCGCTCTTGCTATCGGCGTGAATGACTTCGGCCGAAACTCCCGCACGCGCGGCGACCTGGGCGTTGTGAGCTTCCACTGCGCGGTCGATATATTCCTCGGTGCCCTTACCCGGAATCCGCAATACGTAGCGATCCGCACCGGTATCGATGCGATACACCAGGTTGGTTAATCCACCCAGCCTTTGCGTGCTATAAGCGTCTGCCGCCAGATCCTCGAAACCCGGGATGCCGGTTAATACGCTGTGCACCTGGTCAGAATGGTCGTTCATGCTCGTGCCTCCTGATTTTTATTTTTGAACTGTCTACTTCACCGCGGTAAAAAAGCCCCAGCGTTGATCGCCCGTCTTTGAGCGCTCGATTTTTTGTTGCCAGCTATCTAACAACTTCTCGCGTACCGACGCCTCCAGCCCGGCTTCGGCGATGCGAGCCGTCTCGGCCTGCAATAATTCGGTGAAACGCGCGCTGATGTCCTCTCCGATCACACTCCTGAAACCAGCGTTTTCGATTAGCCCTGCATAGGCTTCCGGGGTGTGTAAGTCGTACTCGCGGTCGCGTACATAATCGGTGAACTCATCCGACCAAGGTTTGGGACCGCAACAATAATCGGTGAACAGCAACCGCCCGCCGGTGCGTAACGCGGCATGTAAAACCGAAAACAGGCGGGATTTATCGTGGA
>JAACFA010000060.1 GCA_009937625.1 Gammaproteobacteria bacterium
CGACGAACGGGGGCGAATCGGTGAAACCGGTATATTGCTTGGGCTCACCCATGCCGAAGAAGGCAACCTCGTTCATTTCGTTGCGATTCATCGCGACCGACATCGCCTGGCGGAAGCGCAGGTCGGCGAAGACCTTGCGTTTTTCCAGGTCCTCGTGGGTCATGTTGATACCGAAGGCCGCGATCGTGACTTCGGGACGCAGCTGAACGGTATAGTCACCCTTCTCCTGATTTTCCAGCAGCAGCGGCGCGGTCGACAGCTGCAGCGATTGTGCCTTGAAATCCACCTCGGCGTTGACCAGCTTGAGCAGACGCACCTCGTCCTCGTTGACGAAAATCTCGTCCTGCTCGCTGATGTAAGGCAACTGGTTGCCGGCGGTGTCTACCTGGAAGAAGTACGGATTCGCCACCAGGTGACGACCTTCGGTGCTTTCCGAGATCAGGATGTGGGACTCGAGCGTCGGCATCGTGTCCTTGGGCATGTTGGCGACCTTGTCCGGGCTGCGCAGCATCGGCGTCGGCGTATCGGTCCAGTCGGAGTTGCCGTAGTAGTTCGAGATCACCTCGTAGCCGTCCTTGAAACCCATCGCCTGCGCTTTCTCATCGGCGTCCGGGCTCAGATCAGGATCCCACTGGCCGAGGAAATGCTTCGGCTGGAAGCCCTGCGCGTAAGAGTTGGCGAAATGCACCAGCAGGCCCGGCTTCGGCGCCGGCAGGTTGAAACGCACGGTTTGCGGATCGAGCACGTCGACCGTCATCGGCTTGTCGGCGACCAGCACGTAGTTTTTCGGCTTTTCGAAAACCTTCGGGTTCAACGCGAGCCTGTCGTACCAGTACTTGACATCTTCCGCGGTAAACGGATGGCCATCAGACCACTTGTGGCCCTTGCGCAGGAAGAAAGTCAACTGGGTGAAATCGTCGTTCCATTCCCAGCCCTTGGCGACATTCGGCACAATGGTTTGCAGGTCGTCCGAATAACGTACCAGATTGACGTGACGAATCGCGAGGAAGTCCGAGGTGCCGGCTTCGGTCGCGTTCGACATGACGTCGAAGACACCACCGTATTTACCGATACTGGCGTAGGGCGCTACTACCAGGGGCTCCTCGGGGAGGCGCTCGGCCACCGGCGGCAGTTTCGACGGATTACCGCGAATCCTGCCGTTCAACCCGGCAATGTCTGGGTTTTCGGAAAATGCCATCGTACACTTGGCGAGCTTTTCGAACTCCGCCTTGTCGTACTGTTGCGGGTACTTACCGGCCCCGACGCCTTTCATATCGGCGACGGTTACCGCCGGGCAATTGGCACCCAGCGCGCTACCGGCCACGGCCAGAAGGCCGATACTGATTAAATATCGTAATTTACTCATTGGAAGTGTCCTCAAGAGCTGTAAAATTATTGGTATCTGCTCGTTTTTTTAGTATTCACCCACCGGCTTTATTCCGGCGAACTGCGTTAAATTAACTCACCTCAAGCCAATAATCAATCAATCAAGATAGTAAACCGATTATGGCGCGGCAGTATTACAAAGCGGTCACGGTTCAAAGCGACTGGATACAATCCGTACTTTCCCGGTAACCTTCTGAAGTCTGACGATTTTATTACAGCAATTCGATCCAGTGCACCACCGGGACATCGTTGCCCTGCGCGAGGTGCAGCTGGCAGCCGATATTGGCGGTGGCGATGATCTCCGGCCGATCGACCGACAATGCCGTGATCTTGTTAGCGCGCAATTGCGTGGCCAACGCCGGCTGCAGCATCGAGTAGGTTCCGGCCGATCCGCAGCACAGATGCGCGTCCTCGACCCGGCAGATTTCATAGCCGGCGCGTTGCAGCAATCTTTCGACACGGCCGCTGATCCCGAGACCGTGCTGCATGCTGCAGGGCGTATGCACGGCAACCCGCTGGTAACGCAAATCTGCAGGCTTGATTTCCCCGGCCTCCGCTTCGATGACTTCGATCAGGTCACGATACAACGAGCTTACCGTCGCGGCCTTGTCGGCATAGTCGGGATCCTGCTGCAGCAGGCGACCAAAATCCTGCACGCTGGTGCCGCAACCGGTTGCCGTTACCACGACGGCCTCGGCGCCCGCCTCGATGTGCGGCCACCAGGCGTCGATTAATCGCCTGATCTGATCCATCGCGTAGTCCGGGTCCGACGTGTGCATCGCGGCGGCACCGCAGCACATGCCCACGCCGGGTTCGATCACCTCGATCCCCAACCTGTCGAGCAGGTTAACCGCGTAATTGTTGGTATTGGGCGCCAGCGCAGGCTGCACACAACCCGCGAGCATCAGCATCTTGCGTGAATGACTGGTCTCGCTACGCGCTATCGGCAGCTGTTTCGGCGGTACGGATTGCCGCAGCTTGCCCGGTAGCAACGGCGCGCAAGCCTGGCCGGTCCGCACCGCTAATTTGAACAACCACCCCGAATTGATAAAGCGCACGATCACCCAGCGACGCGCGCGATCCCACCATGGACGCGGCAGCTCGCGTTCGATACTTTCGCGTCCGATATCGAGCAGGTGACTGTACTTCACTCCCGAGGGACAGGTGGTTTCGCAGGCGCGGCAGGTCAGGCAACGATCGAGATGTTTGAGCATTTCGGCATTGGCGGGCACGCCCTCGAAGTACTGCTTCATCTGGTAAATGCGACCACGCGGACCGTCCAGCTCGTCGCCGCGTAGCTGGTAGGTCGGACAGGTCGCGTTACAGAACCCGCAATGCACGCATTTGCGCAGAATCGCTTCAACGGTCTCGGCATGGCGGCCCTGCTGGATTTTTGCGGCGAGGTTGGTTTGCATTTTTTGCCTACAAGCCTGGATAAAGCTTGCCGGGATTAAAAATTCCGGCAGGATCGAAACTGGATTTGATGTTGCGCTGCAATCTCAGCATCGCGGCCGCCAGCGGATGGAATCGCGGCACATCCGAGGCATGTCGTTGGAACGCGCACAGGCTGCCGCCAGCGCCCGCGACCTTGTCACGCAGCGCAGCAATATCGACTTCACCACAGACCCAGCGCTGCGCCCCGCCCCACTCGATCAACTGTGACTTACCCGACAACAGATCAGGAGTCGTCGCCGGCAGCGAGATGCGGCTTAGCGGCTCGGCACGATCAAAAAAATCGAGCCGCTGCTCCTTTAACTCCGACCAGTCCGATTCAATCCTGTCGCCGCCGAGCAGGGCTGACGCCTGGCGCACGCCCTGCTCGCTGCCCGAAAGCCGCAGCTGGCTGCGACCGTCGTGCCACAGCGACGCCGAAATCGGGTAGGGTTCGGAGCCTAGCTGGTTGACCCAGTGAATGTGTTCGTCGGCATTCGCGTGCTCGTAGACTAGCGTAATTTCGTTCTCGAACAGCGGCACGACCCGAATCGAAACTTCGAGAATAATCCCGAGGGTACCGAGTGCTCCGACCATCAGCCTCGAGACATCGAAGCCCGCCACGTTCTTGATCACGCGTCCACCGAACTGCAAAACCTGGCCACGGCCGTCGAGCAGTTTAATGCCGAGCACGAAATCCCGGATGCTGCCGGCGTAGGCACGCCGCGGACCCGCCAGCCCGGTTGCCACCATGCCGCCGATGGTTGCATCCTCGCCAAAACAGGGCGGCTCGAAGCCGAACATCTGGCGCTGCTCCGCCAGCAAGGCTTCCACCTGGGCCAGCTTGCAGCCCGCACGCAGCGTAATTACGAGTTCCGCGGGATCGTAGTCGATGATCCCGCTATGCGCCGACACGTCGATCGGCAAAGCCTCGATGGATTCACCGTAAAAACGCTTGCTGCCGCCACCGATAATTTCGATTTCACCGCCACTGGCGGCGACCGCGCCGACCTGTGCCTGGAGTTCGTCCTCGATACTGATGTCGTCGAGTTCGCTTGTCATCAAAAGCGTTCCAGTTCCGGGAACGGCAATTCGCCTCCGTGAACGTGCATCGCGTTATGCTCGGCGCAGCGCGCCAGCGTCGGTATCGCCTTACCGGGATTCAGGATTTTCAGCGGGTCGAAGCACTCCCGCAGCGCGTGAAACTGGTTGCGTTCCGCATCGCTGAACTGAATGCACATTTCACCGAGCTTCTCGACGCCGACGCCATGCTCGCCGGTAATCGTACCACCGTGATGGATGCAAAGCTGCAGGATCTTGCTGCCCAGCTCTTCAGTTTTTTCGAGCTCGCCCTCGTTATTGGCGTCGTAAAGGATCAGCGGATGCAGGTTACCGTCACCGGCGTGGAACACGTTGGCAACCGGCAGGCCATACTCCTCGGAAAGTTGGCGTACCCCGGCCAGCACCGCCGCCAGCGATTTGCGCGGGATGGTGCCGTCGATGCAGTAATAATCGGGTGAAATCCGGCCCACCGCGGGGAACGCGGCCTTGCGCCCGGACCAGAACAGCAGGCGTTCGGCCTCGTCTTTCGCGAGCCGGGTTTCGACCGCACCGCCCGCCAGGAGTACCCGCTCGACCAGTTCGATCTGAGCCGAAACTTCCTCTTCGGTACCGTCGAGTTCGCAGATCAGGATCGCCTCGGCTTCGACCGGATAACCCGCGTGCACGAAGTCCTCGGCGGCGCGAATCGCCGGGTTATCCATCATTTCGACGCCAGCAGGAATGATACCCTCGGCGATGATCGCGGCGACGCTGTCGCCGGCTTTTTCCACCGAGTCGAACACGCCCATGACTACACGCGCACAGCGCGGTATCGGTAACAGCTTGACCGTAACCTCGACCACGATGCCGAGCATACCCTCGGAGCCCACCAGCAGCGGCATCAGGTCATAACCGTCGGTGTGCAGCGAGCGCTGGTCGATCTCGAAGATTTCGCCGTCGGCGCCCACCACCTTGAGCGCGAGGATATTGTGCAGCGTCAGGCCATACTTGAGACAGTGCACCCCGCCGGCATTCTCGGCAACGTTGCCACCGATCGAGCAGGCGATCTGCGACGAGGGATCGGGCGCGTAATAGAGACCCATTGCCTGGACCGCTTCCGAAATTGCCAGGTTCCGCACGCCCGGCTCCACCACCGCGCTGCGCGCCAGTTCGTCGATCTGCAGTATTCGCTTCATTTTAGCCAGGCTTAAGACCACGCCCTCGGCATGCGGCAAGGCACCCCCCGAGAGGCTGGTGCCGGCGCCGCGGCTGACCACCGGCAGGCGCTGTTCCTGGCACAGGCGCATAATTTGCTGCACCTGGGCGGTATCTTCCGGTAGCAACACCAGCAGCGGCTGCTCGCGATAGGCACTGAGTCCATCGCATTCATAGGCGGCCAACGAAGTTGGCTGGTCGATAACACTCTCGCTGGGCAGGAATGCGCGAAAGCGGGCGGCAAGTTGTTGGCGTCGAGTCTGTGACATGCAAAGTATGCTAGCATTTTGCGAGATTAATGAAAGCTATCGATGAATATGACCCGAATTGTGTTTTTGAATGGCGATTACCTGCCTGCCGACCAGGCCAAGATTTCGATCTTCGACCGCGCCGTCAATTTTGGTGACGCCATCTACGAGGTTGCCGGCGTGCTCGACGGCAAGCTGGTCGACTTCGGGCATCATATGCAGCGCTATTTCAACTCGCTGGACAAGCTGGAGATCCCTTCTCCGCTAAGCCAGCAGCAGATTCTCGAGGCGTTTCGCAAGCTGATCGAACTCAACCGGCTCGACGAGGGTCTGGTTTACATGCAGGTTACGCGCGGGGTCGCCGAACGCGATTTCGTCTGGCCGCAGGATATCGAGCCTAACGTTTTCATGTTCACTCAACCCAAGCCGTCGGTAGAGAACCAGGCCGCGGAAACCGGCATCACGCTCGCGAGCACCGCCGATATCCGTTGGGCGCGGCGTGACATCAAGTCGGTCAACCTGCTGGCCCAGGTGTTGGCCAAGAAAGCAGCCGCCGATGCCGGCGCCTATGAAGCACTGATGGTGGACGGCGAGGGTTGCGTCACCGAGTGCGGCAGCACCAGTTTTTTCATTGCCAGAGGAGACCTGATACTGACACGCCCGCTAAGCACCGATATTCTGCCCGGGGTTACCCGCCGCGCAGTGGTCGAACTATGCACCAAACACGGCCTGCGGCTGGTAGAAAGCAGGTTCACTCTCGATGAGGCTCTGCAGGCGGACGAAGCCTTTATCAGCGGTGCCTCGAGCTATGTCCTGCCGGTCGTGAAAATCGACGAGCAGGAAATCAGCGGCGGCAAGCCCGGGGAACTGACTCGCCAGCTGCGCCAGATCTACATCGACTACGCGCGCGCCAGCCTGCTATAGCATTAACTGAAGTTGCCTCTGCGAGAATAAAGCCACGACAGCCATCGTGAGCCGTTCCCTGTCACAGCAGGCATACTGCTCAAGGCTGGTAGTTATAGTCGTCGCTGGCCTGCTGCCCGCTGATATATTCTCGTGCAATATCCTGCTCCATAAGCGCCCGCTCGCGGTTCGCGGGATCGCCATAGCCGCCACCGCCTGGGAGGTTCAGCACCAGTCGTCGCTCCGCGGGAATCGTTTGCCTGCCCTTTGAAGACAACTCACTGCCGTCGTCGAGCTGGACGCACCCCGGCGCACCGGGCCGACCGCCATCGCGCCCCCGCGCGGGATGCTGACAGCGGTCAAACATCGCGTTGATGTAAATCCGGTGCCCCGGATTGGCCGAGATCTCGATCACCTGGCCGAGACCGCCACGTTGCGCGCCGGCGCCCCCCGAACCCTCACGCAACTCCTTGCGCCAAATCGTAATCGGTCCCGTGTGCTCAGTAATCTCCGACGACATGGTGTGGACTCCCGAGGGGAACGCGGTCGCGCTCAATCCGTCGAGTTTGGGTCGCGCGCCGCTGCCGCCGGAGTTGAACATCAGGATCTGCGAGCTGCGCAGCGTCTCGCCATCGGCAGGCTGGCCGCCATCGATCGGGCTGGCGCCCAGCTGAATAATCCAGAGCGCGCTGGAGCCCTCGGCCGGCACCATACCGGGTATCATTTTATGCAGCGCGCCGAACACGACGTCCGGCAAAAATTGGCCCAACACATGACGAATCGCGACCGGCGCCGGGTGCACCGCGTTCAGTATGCAGTTTTTCGGCGCCGTGACCCGAAACGGGGACAGCGAGGCGTGATTATTTGGAATCTGCGGCGCCAGCGCACACTTGAGCGCGTAGCAGGTGTAGGCCGTCGTATAGATCAGGGGTACGTTGATGCCTTTCGAACTGAGCCCGCTGCTGCCATCGAAATCCGCCAGCACGGTCTCGCCGGAGACATCCAGCCGCAGCTTCATCGTCACCGGCCCATCGTAGCCGTCGACGGTCAGCTCGTTACGATACGACCCCGGCGGCAGGGCTTTGAGATGCTCGAGCGTCGCGCCCAGGCTATTTTCGAAAATAAAGTCGCGCAAGGCCTGCAGGTCGTCGATAGCGAATTCATCCATCATGTCCATCAGCCGCTGGTGCCCGGTGTCGTTACAGGAGGACAGCGAGTAAAGATCACCGATTACCTGCTCCGCCTCGCGCACGTTGTTGCGAATGATATTGATCAGGCTTAGATCGACGACGCCGCGTTCGGCAAACTTCATGATCGGGATCAAAATGCCCTCTTCGTAAATCTCGCTCGCATCCGGTCCGAAGCCGCGTCCGCCAACGTCGACCACGTGCGCGGTGCAGGCGAAATAACCGACCAGCCTGCCGTTACGAAACGAGGGATTAACGAAGGTGAAGTCATGCAGATGACCGGTGCCTTTCCAGGGATCGTTGGTGACATAGGAATCGCCCTCGAAGACTTTGTCCTCGCCAATTTCCTCGATAAAGTTTCGCACCGCCGCGGCCATCGCGTTGACGTGACCCGGGGTGCCGGTCACCGCCTGCGCTATCATCAGCCCCTCGCGGTCGAAAACTCCGGCCGACACGTCGCCCGCCTCGCGCACCGAGGTCGAGAATGCGGTACGCACCAGGGTTAGCGCCTGTTCCTCGACGACCGCGATCAGGCGATTCCACATGACCTGCATATGCACGTTGGATAATCCTTCAGTCATGAAACTTCCCCTTGAGTCTCAATAACAGGCAACCATCGTTTTGCAGGACTGCCTGGTAGCGGTTGGTGACGATGGTGCTGGTTTCGCTTTCGATGACGACCGCCGGCCCGCAAATCAGGTCACCCGGATTTAGCGCATCGCGCTGGAAAACCGCGGCATCGACAAAGCGTTGCTCGCGCGCATCGTAGATGCGGCGTCTTTCGTCGCTATAACGGGGCTTTTCGACGCCGACGGGCGTTACCGGCTCCTTTTCGGCGAGCTCGCTGCGCACCTGTACCGACCAGGTCATGATTTCGATGTCCAGCCCGACGAGTGCGCGCCCGAACAGGCGTTCGTATTCGGCCTCGAACAGGCGCCGCATTTCGGCCGCGTCACCGTCGATGAATTTCCGATTCGGCAGCATCACGACGATTTCCCAGCCCTGCCCCTGGTACCGCATGTAAGCCTTGATCTCGCGCACCAGCGCCAGGTCGGCGGCGCCCGCCTGGGCGAAGCGCTGCGCTTCGGCGTCGAGTTCGGCGATCAGGCCGTTGGTCCAGTCGGCGTCGAATTCGCTGAGCCTTAGAAAAGCGCCGCGCACCGCCTCGAATCCAAACGGCGCTCGCAGGAAACCGATGGCGGAGCCGACGCCGGCTCCCGGCGGGATGATCAATCGGTCGATATCGAGCTTTTCGCACAGGCGACTGGCGTGCAGCGGTGCGGCGCCGCCGTAGGCGATCATGGTGAAATCCGCCAACTCCTTGCCGTTTTCCACCGCGTGTACGCGCGCGGCGTTGGCCATGTTTTCATCGACCACTTCACAAATGCCGATAGCCGCAACCTCGTTGTCCATCCCGAGGCGCCGACCAATGGCTCGATGCATCGCGCTTTCCGCATTCCCGGAGTCGAGCCTGATGTCGCCCCCGGCAAAGCGTTCGGCATCGATCCGGCCCAGCAGCAGATCGGCATCGGTCACGGCGGGATTCTCGCCGCCGCGACCGTAACAGGCCGGGCCCGGTTCGGAGCCCGCACTCTCCGGGCCCACCCGAATCTGGTTCATTTCGTCGACCCAGCCGAGCGAGCCGCCGCCGGCTCCGATTTCGACCATCTCGATGACCGGAATCGACACCGGCATGCCCGAGCCTTTCTTGAAACGGTAGGTGCGTGCGACCTCGAAGGTACGCGCGGTTTTGGGCATCCGGTCTTCGATCATGCAGATCTTTGCGGTGGTGCCGCCCATGTCGTAGGACAATACCTTGTCGAGTCCGTAGCCGGCGGCAAAATCGGCGGCGTAAATCGCGCCGCCGGCCGGGCCGGACTCGAGCAGGCGCACCGGGAACTCGATCGCGCTATCTACCGAAATCAGTCCGCCGCCGGAATGCATCATGAACACCGGGCAGTTGCCTCCCTCGGCGTGGAAACGGTCGACCAGGCGGCGCAGGTAGGACGCCATGAGCGGCTTGATAAAGGCATTCGCGCAAACCGTGTTGAAACGTTCGAACTCTCGCATTTGCGGCGAAACCTCGCTCGAAATCGAGATACTTATGTCAGCAATCTCCGCGGTAATGATTTCACGCGCGCGCCGTTCATGCGCGGCGTTGACGTAGGAATGGATGAAGCCGATGGCGACGCTGTGATAGCCCCCGGCTTTAATTCGAGACGCTATTTCGAGTAAACCCGCCTCGTCGAGTGGCACCAGCTCACGTCCGCTGGCGGCGATACGGCCGTCGACGACATAGCGATGCTCGCGTGAAATCAACGGCGGCGGCAGGCTCAAATTCAAATCATACTGTTCGAAGCGCCCCTCGGTCCGCATCTCGATAACGTCGCGAAACCCGCTGGTGGTAATAAAAGCGGTATCGGCGCCGCGGCGCTCGATCAGCGAATTGGTCGCGAGCGTGGTGCCGTGAATAAACTGGTCGACATGCTCGATGCCCACCCCGGCAATTTGCGTCACCTTGTAGAGCCCATCGATGATTGCCTGTTCCGGATTACTGTTGTTGGTCAGGACTTTAGTCGTGTAAAGGTCGCTGCCATGCTCCAGCACGACATCGGTGAAGGTCCCACCAATATCGGCACCCACGCGAACGCTTTGATTGTTGTAACCCATGAATCGATTCCGCTCTGTCGCCACCTGCCGGGCGCAGGTGGCCTCGAATTTTACCGGATAACCACGCGCTTTATCAGCTAATTTTGAATTGGACCATGACGCTTAGCCCGCCTAGCTCGGACTCGTCCAGCACCACCCGGGCGTTATGAATCTGGGCGATTGTCTTGACGATCGAGAGACCCAGGCCTGCGCCGGCCTTGTTAGTATCGCCTGCCCGGTAGAATCTTCCGAGGGCCTTGTCCCGCTCGTCGAGATCCAGACCAGGCCCGGAATCCTCGACCACGAGCACCAGGCTATTGGCTGCCCGGTAGCAGCGCAGTCTTATCAGGCATCCGGCATCACAGTAATTGATAGCATTGTCGACCAGGTTGGACACCAGGCTTTGGAGCAGCGATTCCGCCCCGGGAAGCCGGCAGTTTTCCTCCGACAAAACCAGCTCTACCTGTAAATCTTTGGCTACGGCCTGCGGTTTTATGGAATCAACCACCCGCTGGCAGACTTGACCCAGATCAACCTGTTCGAACTCCGTGATCGCCCCGGGATTATCGTAATGGCTGAGTTTCAGCAGCTGCGATACCATGTGCGACAACCGCTTGATACTGGTTTTCATGCTTTCCAGCGAGTCCAGCGTTTCCCTGCCCTGGTTCTCTTCGAGCGCGTTTTCAACGTTTACCAGCAGCGCGGCAAGCGGGTTGCGCAACTCATGCGATGCGTCGCTGACGAAACGCCGCTCGCGGGCATAGGCCGCATCGAGGTCCGTGATCATCTGGTTCAACGCGACTACCAGGGGGTTAATTTCCCGCGGCACACCGGCAACGTCGATCGTCTTCAAATCCTTGAGGGCCTGTTGTCTTACCTGGTCGGTGACGTGCTGCAGCGGCTTCAACGCTATCCCGATAATTTGCCACAGCAGCCACAGGATCACCGGCAGCAGGAAAATCAGCGGCAGTAGCAGACCACCCCCGATGTACTCGGTGATCTCTTCCCTGATTTCGCTACGCTCACCGACGATGATGAGCAAATCGTCATGGCTGGAATCCAGCGCGAAGGTGAACCATTTCTTCCCCTCGTGCTCGAACTCCGAAAACCCGCTATCGACTATTTCATGCGGAATCCCGGGCGCGTCGCGCGAAGCCAGCAGCACCCGATCCTCGGGATCCACGATGGCGAAGAAGAGCTTGCGCTCATACTCGTGCGCTTCCGGTCCGCGTTCCAGGGCGAGCGTCAACTGTGCCCGGTTGGATTCGATACTGGTGCGCGTAATCATGCCATCCAGGATGCGGGCAGTTTGCACCAGCGACGCGCTGAAAATTTCGTCGGCTTCATGCGTTGTGCCTCGATATACCAATACGCCCGACAGCGTGGTCATTACCAGCAGGATGACAATCACGTACCAGGTCAGGCGCCGGCGCAGGGAGACGCCGTCAGTCACTGCCGGCATCCAGTTTGTAGCCTACGCCCCTGACGGTTTTGATCAGCTTGTTATCCAGTTTTTTACGTAAATGATGGATATGTACCTCCAGCGCGTTACTCTCGATACCCTCGTTCCAGCCATAGAGTACGTCTTCGAGATGGCTGCGTGCCAGCACCTGCCCGGGCCTGTTGACGAACTCCGAAAGAACTACAAATTCACGTCGGTTCAGTTCGATTTCGGCGCCACGGTACCAGACCTGCTGACTGGCGTTATTAACGCGCAACTCGCCGAGCACGATTTCAGGCGCGGCGAAACCGTGGCTGCGTCGACTCAGTGCGCGCACCCGGGAGCGGAGCTCCTTGAGTTCGACCGGCTTTACCACGTAATCATCGGCGCCGCTGTCGAGCCCGAGCACGCGCTCGTCGACGGTATCCCTCGCAGTCATGATCAGGACCGGCGTATTGATAGATTCCCGGCGCATGGTTTGCAAAACTGAAATGCCGTCCTTGCCGGGTAACTGCAGGTCGAGGATAACCAGTTCGAAATTATCCGAGCGAATCGCCGCCAGCGCCTGCGCGCCGTCGGTTAACCAGTCGACGTGATCGCCGTCGCGCATCAGGGCTTTTTGTATGCCGCGCCCCAGTTGCTCGTCATCCTCTACCAGTAACAATCTCATGCTGAACCTTTCACCATATTCCCCGGCCAAAACGACCGCGGGCCGACTCATTATAGTCGACCC
Source organism: Gammaproteobacteria bacterium (assembly GCA_009937625.1). Classification (GTDB taxonomy): domain Bacteria; phylum Pseudomonadota; class Gammaproteobacteria. The sequence continues at coordinate 12,235 of JAACFA010000060.1, forward strand.
GCATACCTGCCCGGAATCGGGAAAGATACCGCTCAGGAATCGCCTAGTTGCTGACGCAGTTTCAAGGCCTGCTGGCGCCGGCCCTTGTCGGCCAACGGACGATCCATCATCTGTGGCGCCTGCAATGCTTTTTCGACGTATTCCAGCGCGAGTCTATCCTGACCGTTATCGGCCAGGTACTCGGCAAAAAAGTAGTTGATATCCAGGCCCTGCGGATTTATCGCAAGCGCCTTCTTGAAATACCTTTCGGCCTTTTTATCACTACCGAACCCGATCGGCCAACCCGGCACCTTGGAGTAGAGCGATCCCAGGCTCGCATAAACCGATCCGCCCAGCACCGTGGGATCGATCGCCTCGGCCTGCTCAAGTTTCAGCTTGGCTTCCTTGACCAGGCTCAGCGCGCCGATCCCGCCTTTCTTTTCGGCCAGCGTGCTGAGCACGATCGCATCCCACACCAGCGCTTCCGCGCTTTGGGGATTATCGTGCGAAACCATGTTCGCCCGGCGTGCCAGCGCCTGTAACTCGCGGTAGTTCTTGTTCTTGAACTCATCCATGTAATACAGCCTGGCCCACTCATACTGAATTTCCCTGACCTCATCCAACTCGGCCGACTGGGACACACCGGCAAAACCCGGCTGAACAAAAACCAGCCCTATCAAAATCGCGGTAGTTTTTAAAAGTTTAGTCATGTTGCACCTCGTTTAAATATCGAATAACTAGAACCACTCAAGCGGCGTACTGCTTGATCACTGGCAGTTTTTTTGAAATCGCGTTACCGACCAGCGCCGGGAACACGGAATTGAGTCGTACCAACAGTTTCTCGGGCCAGCCGAGCGCCAGTTCGCCGCGGCTACTGGCGACGAATCGGACCACCGCCGCGGCCACCTTCTCCGGCGGGTCCATCGCGACCTTGAGCTTGCGATTCATTTCGACCACGCGATCGGTGTTGATCGCGGTTCGAGTTGCGCGCGGTAAGATACAACCGACGCGGATACCGGTGTCCGACAGCTCGCGTCGCAGCGCCTGCGAAAAACCTCGGATCGCGTACTTGCTCGCCGAGTAGACCGCGTAACCGGGAAAGCCGATGGCGCCGAAGGTCGACGCGATATTGACGACCCGGGCCTCGGGCTGCTGCTTGAGCCCCGGTAACAGTTTGCGAGTCAGTTTCATCGGCACGACGCTGTTGAGATTCATCATTAGCTCGATATCCCGATCGCTTAGATTCTCGAACATTTCGAACTTGCAGATGCCGGCATTGTTGACCAGCACGTTCACCGGGCGCCGGGCCTGGTCGAAGGATTGCAGCCAACGATCGACTTCCTGGTCGTCGGTCAAATCCACCGCCTGCGCCTCGATAAACTGGTCCGCGCCCACCTGTGCGCGCAACTCCTGCTGCAGGCCGGCTAGAGCAGCGGCATTCGTTCCACAAAGGTAAAGGTTTGCGCCCGAGGCCGCCAGCTGGCGTGCCAGCACCTGGCCGATACCACCACAGGCGCCGGTCAGCACCACGGTCATTTGTTCAGGCCGCATGGATTTTCTCCCGTGCAAAGTTCTCGGTCAGCGGTAGTGCCGCGAAAATATTGGTGTAAAGCTCGTAAAAAACGCCAGCCGAGTGTAAAACCACGGCCTTGTCGGCCTCGTCTTCCAGGCAGTTCATCAGTTTCTCGAAATGCTGCATATGCTCGATATCCAGGCTGCCGTGGGAAACCATG
>JAACFA010000061.1 GCA_009937625.1 Gammaproteobacteria bacterium
CCAGCCGCATTGGTGATTGCCTGGTGCCGTCGAGCATTGCCGACGCGATTTACGCCGGGCACCGCTTTGCGCGCGAGCATGGGGCGGATCCGCGACAGCTCGTGCCCAGGCGCGAGCGTGCCGTACTGCAATCATCAACATTCAGCCAGGGCTATTGATATGCCCCGGAGAAACCGTCGACGTCCAGCACGCAATGCCCGCGAATCCGGCTTGATCACACAATTACCCTGGAAACAGCTGCGCTACCGCCACCCGCCTTTCGAACTGCTCAGTAGCGACGCTATCGAAAGCATTCACCGGGCCGGCCTGTCGATCCTGCAGGAAACCGGCATGCTGATCCTGTCGCAGCAGGCGCGCCAGCATTACGCGTCTGCCGGTTTTGATTTGAGCCCGGATTCCGACCTGGTGCGCTTCGACAGCGAACTGGTCGAATCGCTGGTAGCGAAGGCACCTGCTCGTTTTACCCTGCAGGCCAGGAACCCGGCTAAAAACCTTACGCTGGGTGACGGTTACGCGGTTTTCACCTCGGTGGGCGGCCCCGCGTACGTCATGGACAGCGACAAGGGTCGGCGCAACGGCAGTTACGCCGAAATGTGCGACTTTATCCGCCTGGTGCAAAGTCTGAACATCCTGCACCAGGAGGGCGGCGGCGGCTTCGAAGCCATGGATTTGCCCGCGGCTAGCCGGCACCTCGACCTGTTTTACGCCGAGTGCACCCTGCTCGACAAGAACTGGATACCCTGGACCATGGGTCGCGCCCAAACCCTCGATGCAATCAATATGGCCGCCATCAGCCTGAACCAGTCGCCCGAGAAACTGATTGAAGCGCCGGCGCTATGCGCGATCATCAACACCAATACCCCGCTGCAGCTCGATATCCCGATGGCCGAGGGGCTGATCACGATGGCGGAGTATGGCCAGGCGGTGGCGGTGACGCCGTTTACCCTGTCCGGCGCGATGGCGCCGGTTACCCTGGCGGGCGCGCTCGCCCTGCAGCACGCCGAGGCGATGGCCGGTATCGCGTTAACCCAGATCGTGCGCCCGGGCGCACCGGTGCTGTACGGCGGTTTTACCTCGAACGTCGACATGAAAACCGGATCTCCCGCCTTTGGCACGCCCGAGTACCTGCAGGCGGCACAGGCTTCCGGGCAGCTGGCGCGCCGTCTCGGGGTGCCGCTGCGCTCGAGCAACGTGAACGCGGCGAATTGTCCCGATGCCCAGGCCGCCTACGAGAGCAGCCTGTCGCTATGGGGCGCCATTTCGGGCCAGGCCAGCATGATCAAGCACGCCGCCGGCTGGCTACACGGCGGCCTCACCGCTTCGCTGGAGAAACTGATCATCGACGCCGAAGTTTTACAGATGGTCGCCGCCAGCCTGGAGCCATTCGAAGTCAATAAAGACACGCTCGCGCTCGATGCGATTCGCGAAGTCGGGCCTGCCGGTCATTTTTTCGGCAGTACCCACACCATGGAACGTTATGAACATGCTTTCTACGCGCCGCTGCTGTCCAACTGGAGCAACCATGAAACCTGGCTCGAGTCGGGCTCGGTGAATACCGAACAACGTGCCAACCAGATCTGGAAGCAATTGTTGCAGGAGTACGAGCAGCCGCCGATCGATCCGTCCGTCGACGAGGCGCTGCGTGACTACGTGGCACGGCGCAAACTGGAGATTGACAGAAAAAGTTGAAAAATTGCTATCGATACCGCATTCGTGATAAAAAAGGCCCACTAAAACAAGTCGGAAGTCTATTTGCCGTCACCGGTAGATAATCCGCAAGAATCATTATTTTCGACAATCACAACCAATCCTGAGGAGTATTCAATCGTGGACATCAAAGATCTCGAGAAAGCGGCCAAAGCCGGAACACTCGGCCGTCGTGAATTTATCAAACGCGCTGGCGCCCTGGGTATCGCGGCCCCGTTCGCGGCAACCCTGTTGTCACAATCCGTACAGGCGGCCATGCCTAAAAAAGGCGGCTATTTCAAACTCGGTGTCGGCCACGGCTCGACCACCGATACGCTGGATCCAGGCACGCACGAAAACGGTTTCATGTCGGACACGGTTTACGCCTATGCCAACCATCTGTTCGAAGTGGACAACACACAGAAACTGGTGCCTGAACTGGCGGAAAGCTTCGAGGCCAGCAAGGACGCCAAGACCTGGGTCGTCAAGCTGCGCAAGGGCGTCGAATTTCACAACGGCAAATCGTTCGGTGCCGAGGATGTCATTGCCTCGATCAACCATCATCGCGGCGAAGGCTCCAAGTCGGCATCGAAATCGTTGCTCGACCCGCTGGTGGAAATGAAGAAAACCGGCAGCCATGAGGTCACTTTCCAGTTAAGCGCCGGCAATGCCGACTTCCCGTACATTCTGTCCGATTACCACCTTGCCATATTGCCGGAAATGGATGGCAAGATGGACTGGCAGGCGGGTTATGGCACCGGCGGTTACATCATCGAGAAATTCGAGCCGGGCGTGCGCATACAATTAAAGCGCAATCCTAACTACTGGAAGGCGGGTCGCGCTCATTTTGACGAGGTCGAGGTTATTTCGCTGATCGACGTCACCGCGCGGCAAAACGCGGTAATGAACGAAGAAGTACACGTGATTGACCGGGTCGATCCGAAAACCGTGCACCTGCTGAGCCGCAATCCGAAAATCCGTATTCTCGAAACCACGGGAACGTTGCACTATACCATGCCAATGCGGGTCGATCAGGCGCCGTTCGACAATTACGATTTGCGTATGGCACTCAAACTCGCGGTCGACCGCGAGGCGCTGGTCAAGAAAATTCTGCTTGGCCACGGTGCGGTTGGCAACGATCATCCGATCTCGACCGCCAATCCCTACCACAATAGCGAGATGCCGCAACGCACTTACGACCCGGACAAGGCCAGGTTCCACATCAAGAAAGCTGGTATGGAAAACACCCAGATCGACCTCAGCACCTCCGAAGCGGCCTTTTCAGGCGCGGTCGACGCCGCCCTGCTGGTCAAGGACACGGCCGCAAAAGCCGGGATCAACATCAATGTCGTGCGTGAGCCCAAGGATGGTTACTGGTCGAACGTCTGGAACAAGAAAGCCTGGTGCACCTGCTACTGGGGCGGCCGTCCGACCGAGGACTGGATGTTTACCACCGCTTATGTCAAGGAAAGCAAGTGGAATGACACCGCCTGGACCAAAGGCGCAGCAGTCGATCGTTTTAACGAGCTGGTGGTTGCGGCACGTTCCGAGCTCGACACCGAAAAGCGCCGCACGATGTACTACGAGTGCCAACAACTGGTCAACGACGATGGTGGCGCGCTGGTCCCGATGTTCGCCAACTACATCATGGCGCTTAACAATAAAATTGCCCATGACGACGTAGTTGCGGGCAACTGGGACAAGGACGGCAACAAGGCGATCGAACGCTGGTGGTTCGCATAATATAAAAACTGACAGGCCCCGGGCTACGGCCCGTTACCATGTTGATAAAAGCCGTCCAGTCGATCCCCCCGGGGATTGACTGGCACGGCTCATAAAGGGGGGAATTAAAGCCGTGTTGCATCCGGTAGTTCGCACCATACTGCAAAGACTCGGTCTCGGTTTGATCACGCTGTTCGTGGTTTCCTTGATCCTGTTCAGTTCGATCGAATTCTTACCGGGCGATTTTGGCGAGGCGGTGCTAGGCCAGGCAGCTTTACCCGAAACCGTCGCCGCGTTTCGCAAGGAGCTCGGGCTCGATTTACCCATGCACGAGCGCTACTTCGACTGGCTCGGCGGAATTCTGACCGGCGATATGGGTAACTCCTTTTCCGGCAGAGGCTCGTCGGGCGGCACCGACCGTTCGCGGCCGGTGATCGAGTTGCTGGCGCCGCGGCTGGCCAACACGCTGTTTCTGGCCTCCATGGCGGCTATTATCTCCGTACCACTGGCGCTGTTCCTGGGCATAACGGCGGCCCTGTACCGCGGTTCGATTTACGATCGCATGGTCAACGCGATGACACTAACGACGATCTCCTTCCCCGAGTTTTTTGTCGCTTACCTGTTGATACTGGTACTGTCCTCGTTTACCAAGCTGTTCCCGTCGCTGGCCAACATAGGGCCCGACGTAGATTTCTGGGAACGGGTTTACCTGACCGCGTTGCCTGCGCTAACGCTAACGCTGGTTATCGTCGCGCACATGATGCGTATGACGCGCGCGGCCATCATCAATCTGATGGCCAGCCCCTATATCGAGATGGCCGAACTCAAGGGGGCTTCCAAGTCCGAGATCATCTTACAGCATGCATTGCCCAATGCCTGGGCGCCGATAGTAACGGTCATCGCTTTCAACCTCGCCTACCTCGTGGTCGGCGTGGTCGTGGTCGAGGTAGTGTTCGTCTATCCGGGCGTGGGTCAGCTCATGGTTGACGCGGTTACCACCCGCGACGTACCGGTAGTGCAGGGTTGCGCGATGATTTTCGCGGCAACCTATATCCTGCTCAACCTGTTTGCCGACATTATTTCGATTATTACCAATCCACGGTTGTTGCATCCACGATGAGTAACGAAAACGAAATCAATCCCAGCACCGAAGCTGAACTCGTGGACCAGGGATTTTCCAAATCCGATCTGGGCGACCAGGGATATTCCGCGGCAGGCGAAGTCGGCCTGATCAAGGCGCGTCGCAGCCTTCGCGCAAATGTCTGGCGAGGTCTGAAATCGGCGCCTCCAACCGCCCTGTTCGGCCTGACGATTATCACAATCTATATCCTCTTCGCGCTATTCGCGCCGCTACTGGCACCTTATGGCGAGGCCGAGATATTCGAACTGTCTTACGCTCCGTGGGGAGAGGAATTCATGTTCGGCACCGATCAGCTGGGGCGGGATATTCTGTCGCGCCTGATCTACGGCGCACGCAACACGGTCGGCATTGCCTTTGTCACCACGATGATTGCATTCATCATCGGTGGCGGTCTCGGTATCACGGCGGCGATTAACAATAACGGCTGGCTCGACAACCTTTTGAGCCGCTCGGTCGATGTGCTGATGGCGATTCCGAGCCTGATCTTCGCGTTAATCCTGCTGTCGATGTTTGGCGCCAATACCCTGAACCTGATCATAATCATCGCGGTTCTCGATTCAACCCGGGTATTTCGCATTGCGCGCGCGGTATCGCTGAATGTGGTCGTCATGGATTATGTCGAAGCCGCCCGTTTGCGCGGTGAGAAAATGTTCTGGATTCTGTATCGCGAGATTCTGCCCAACATCATGCCGCCGCTGGTGGCTGAATTTGGATTGCGTTTCTGCTTCGTATTCCTGACTATTGCCGCGCTATCCTTTCTCGGAGTCGGTATACAGCCGCCAACCGCCGACTGGGGTTCGATGGTGCGCGAAACCGCGGGCCTGATTCAATTCGCCGAGTATGATCTAACCGCTGCCATGACGCCGATGCTGCCGGCTGCCGCGATCGCGCTGCTGACGGTTGCGGTCAACTTCGTGGTCGACTGGTTCCTGCACAAGTCCAGCGGGCTGAAGGATTGAGGCCGACAGCATGAATACCGAAAAAAGCGGGCAAAAAGGCGATCTTCTGCTGGAAATGAAGGACGTCGTCATCGACGGTTACAGTGACGATCGCTGGCATGAAATCATCAAGGGCGTGGACGTCACCTTGCGGCGCGGCGAGATCATGGGGCTGATCGGCGAATCGGGTGCCGGCAAATCCACGCTTGGACTGGCGGCGATGGGTTTCGCGCGACCCGGGTGTCGGATTACCAGCGGCAGTATCATCTTCGATGGCATCGATCTGATGAAGGTCAGCGAAGCCGAAAGACGCGCCCTGCGTGGATCGCGCATTGCCTACGTCGCGCAATCCGCGGCAGCCTCGTTCAACCCGGCGCACCCGTTGATCGCGCAAACGGTCGAAGCCACCGTTCGTCGCGGTATCAAGCCCGACGCCGAAGCCAGGGCCGACGCCCGTAAACTCTACCGGGACCTGCAGTTACCGAATCCGGACTCGATCGGTGAGCGCTATCCCCACCAGGTCTCCGGTGGTCAGCTGCAGCGAGTCATGACCGCGATGGCGATGTCGCCGCGCCCCGACCTGATCATCTTCGACGAACCCACCACCGCGCTCGACGTGACCACCCAGGTCGAGGTACTGGCTTCGATGCGCCGCATCGTCGAACAATATAATACCGCCGCGATCTATATTACTCATGACCTCGCGGTGGTCGCGCAGATGGCTGACGTTATCAAGGTCTTGCGTTACGGCGAAACCATCGAGGATGCCGAGACCCGAAAAATGCTCGCCAACCCGGAAAAGGCATACACGAAATCGCTGTGGTCGGTGCGCTCGATAGAAAAACCCGAGGAAAAATCAGAAGATATCGTGCTCAAGGTAGATCACGTGGACGCGAGCTATACCGGCAGCGACAAGGTGCTGGACGACGTTACCATCGAAGTACCGCGCGGGCATACCGTGGCCATCGTCGGCGAATCCGGTTCAGGCAAATCGACCACCGCGCGCGCCATCACCGGATTACTGGCGCCTTCAAAAGGTCAGGTGCTGTTCAATGGCAAACCCCTGCCGCCCCGGCTGAAAGAGCGCAGCATCGACCAGTTGCAGAAAATCCAGATGATATACCAGATGGCCGATACCGCGATGAATCCGCGCCAGACGGTGCGCGACATCATCGGCAGGCCGCTGGAATTCTATCTCGGCCTGCGTGGCCGCGAACGCGACCAGCGACTGCTCGAATTGCTGGAAATGATCGAACTCGACGAGACCTTCATCGATCGCCTGCCGGCCGAACTTTCAGGCGGCCAGAAACAGCGTATCTGTATCGCGCGGGCGCTCGCGGCCAGCCCCGAGCTGATTATTTGCGACGAAGTCACCTCGGCGCTGGACCAGATCGTACAAAAAGGCATTCTCGAGTTATTGCTGCGCCTGCAACGCGAGCTTGGCCTGACCTATATATTCATTACCCACGATATCGCGACGGTGAAAGCGATATCCGACCAGATCGTGGTCATGCTCGAGGGCCGCGTAGTGGAACAGGGGATGAAGAGCGAAATCCTGTCACCGCCCTACCCGGAATACACCAAGCTGCTTTTATCATCGGTGCCCGAAATGGATCCAGACTGGCTTACCGGTCTGTTGGCTGAGCGAGAAAGGGAAAGTTCCAGCAATCCCTAGGGAACCTACGGTTAGTGTTCAGCTTTCATTATCTCAACGATGCGCCGATCATCAGCGCCCGGGATCATCCGGACCTCGAAGGCAACGTCAACGGACCCTCGCTGATTGCCGCACCGGGCTGGTTGGCTAATCCGCCGGGCAAATACCTGCTCTACTTCGCTCATCACGAGGGTCGGTCTATCCGGCTCGCGGCGAGCGACAATCTCACCGGGCCATGGAAACTCGTAAAACCCGGTCCACTGGATCTCGAGCACAGCATGTTTGCCGAAACCGAACCGAGCGAGGCCGACCTGGATCCCGAAGCGAAATTCTACATCGAGGCTGGCAGCGACGGTCTCTACCCGCATATTGCCTCGCCAGATGTCCGGGTCGATGAGCATCAGCGGGAAATCCGCATGTACTACCATGGCAGGCTCGCCAACGGTTTGCAGCGTACGCGCCTGGCCCTGTCCCGGGACGGCCTCAACTTCACCGCCCGCCTGCCCGTGCTCGGACTGCCTTATATGCGCCTGTTTCCGCACCGCGGCTGGTATTACGCAATTGCGATGCCGGGTCAGACGTACCGCTCGCGCGACGGTCTCGACGATTTCGAAGCCGGGCCCAGGCTGACCCGAGAACCGATTCGACACCACGCGATTCTCGAACATGAGGGGCAGTGTTACGTGCTGTGGACCCGCATCGGCGACCGTCCGGAGCGCATTCTGTTATCGGAACTCAATATCGCGGCGGACTGGCAAGACTGGCGCCTCGGCGCGACCCACGAAATTCACCGTGCCGAGAAGCCCTGGGAAGGCGCGATCCTTGCCCCGCGGGCGTCGCAGCCCGGTGCCTGCATGGAACCGGTCAACCAGTTGCGCGATCCGGCAATTTTTCAGGAAAATGGAAAGATCTACCTGCTTTACGCCGTCGCCGGCGAACAGGGCATCGCGATCGGAGAATTGCGCAGAACCTAGTCGAGATCGATCGGCGTATGGTTAAAGCTCGGCATCGCTCGAATCGCTTCCAGCCCGCCGAGTTCCTCTATCTTGCGGGCCTGGTCGGCAAACGCCTGGCGATTGACTTCCTCCGGATCGAGTATCTGCAGTAACTGTCGATGCAGCATGTCGACGATAGCCGCCTGCCCCGAGTCGTTCGCGAGATTGGTTAGTTCACGTGGATCTTCGTCAACGTTGAATAACAACGCCGGATGACCCTCCGCAAAATAAACATACTTCCAGGGCCCCTGGCGCAGCATGTAAAACCCGCAGGGGCTGCCGCCGTCGTGGTATTCGCTCAGGATCGGGCGCTCGGGCTCCGGTTTATCGATGAATTCCTGCAGCGGTCGGCTCTGCCATGATCCGGCGGGTTCGCGGATTTCACCGTAAACCGCCAGTTCGACCGTTGCCGCGAGATCGGTCAGAGACACGGGCGTAGGGTTTACCGCAGGCAGAATTCCCGGGCCCGTGCAGGTGAGCGGGATCCCGACCGAATCTTCGTACATGTACGACTTGGCCCAGATCCCGTGGTTGCCGATCATGTCGCCGTGATCGCTGGTATAAATAATCCGGGTATCGTCGGCATGCCCCGCCTGCTCCAGCGCATTCAGTACCTGGCGTACATTGTCGTCGAGAAAGCTGCACAATCCGTAATAGTTGCGCAGTCCCTCGCGCTCGGAGTCGGGGTCGAAGTAATCGGCGTAGTTCCAGAACTGGCGCATCGCATCGATGACTGGATGCCGTAAACGCCGCGCCGCGTCACGATCATAAGCCGCGGGCAGTTCGACATCGCGATACATGTCGTAGAACCTTTGCGGTGCTGACAACGGGAAATGCGGGCAAATAAAGGATACGAACAGGACCCATGGTTTACTGTCCTCGCGGGATCGCCGTTGCAGCCAATCGACCGCGGCGGCGGTAATATCCCGGTCATATTGTGTGTAGCTGGTCTCCCCCGGGCCGAGGACCGCCGCCAGTTCGGCCGCAGCGGGAAAATCGGCCATCGGTTTGCGCTGCAGTCCCTGCGGCCAGCCCTTGCCATCGTTGGCCAGGTACATTGGCAGCAGCTGCTCGCTGAAACCGGTGTCATCCGCCGCCGAACGGTAATGCTGCTTGCCGATCGCGACGACCGCATGCCCCCGGTCGCGCAATCGATGCATCCAGCTCTGCTGTTGGCCGTAATAAGGTTCAGCCGATGACCAGCAGCGGTGCTCGAACACCTGCGTGCCGGTGGCGAAACTGGCGCGCGCGGGAATACAGATCGGTGACGGCGTATAGGCGTTAGCGAAGCGCACACCGCGATTGGCGAGATCGTCCAGCGTCGGGGTCTGCGCCAGCTCGTTACCGTAGGCACCCATCACCGAGCGGGTATGCTCGTCGGACATGATTATCAATACGTTACTCGCAGTCATAGCCGGTCGTTCGATAACCTGTTCCGCGGCGCACCGTCGCAAAAAAAAGGCTCCCTTCGGGAGCCTTTGTTAGACTGGATACTGCTGCTACGGCAACCACTTTCGCCAGATATCTTCGTTGGCTTCCATCCAGGATTCGACCACTTCCTCGGAATCGCCTTTCTTGACATCGATATCGTAAATCATGCCGGCCTGCATCTCGTTGGTCAGGTTCATGTTTTGTAACAGCTTGACCACGTCGGAATGCTCGTCGAGCATTTTCGGATTACCGTGGAAATGGGTCACGTCCTGGGCCCAGTTGGTTGCCGGCCACTTGGCTTCGTCGTACGGCGGCAGCTCGATTTCGACCAGGTCGAGTGCTGCGTGAATCCAGTGCGGCGCCCAGGCGTAGGCCACGAAGGGCTCGCCTCGCTTGTACTTGGCCTGTATCTCGGCCCAGTGCGCGGTCTCGGAACCGAGCGCCTGAGCATGGAAATCGACGCCCAGCATGTCGAGACGCTTCTGATCTTCACACAACCAGGCAGCTACCGGGCAGCCGATCAGGCTTCCCTTGTCGCCGGACTCCAGGCTCTTGAACATGTGGCCGTACTTGTTCAGGTCCTTGTAGCTTTTCAGATCCGGTGCGGATGCCGGTATGCCGCGCGAAGCGTCACCCTCGATCACGTAGCGCGGTACGAAATAGCCGCTCTTGCCGACGATGCCGGTCGCGCCAAGATAGGCAACCGAACCGTCGCCGCCGAATTCCTTGATGTACTTGTCTCCCGCGGGGTTATACGAAGGCCATGATTCGCAGGCAAAATCGAGATCTCCGGAACGGGTGCCTTCAAACACGCCAGGACCGGATGGCATGGTAACGCGCTTGATCCTGTAGTCCATCTCGTTTTCCAGGATGTACTGCGCCACCAGGCAAGTGACCAGGCCGCCGGTCCAGTCAGGGTCCGGCGCGGTCAGGCGCCCGGCCGCCTGGGCCGAGGTTACCGCACCCAGGCTCAGCGCCAGTATCGCTGAAGCAAGCGCTGCTCTAATTCGAAATGACATATTGTATTCTCCTCTCTTCGGATATCGTATTTTTTAGACCCGCCGACAGACGGCGGAATTCGCTCGATGATACTGCCGATACCGGTTTTTGTCGAGTCGACAGTCTCTAAGTAAATCAGGCCAGGCCCATGGCTTCTCGCTGGGTTCGAGTCCAGGCCTGCGACATGCGATCGAGTATGATTGCGAGCAGCACGATACCGACTCCCGCCTGCAGAGAGACACCCAGACTCGCGCGATTCATGCCGTCGAACACCTGCATGCCGAGTCCCTGCCCACCGATTAACGGGGTCACGACCTCCATCGCCAGCGCCATCATGATGGCCTGGTTGACACCGACCATAATTGCCGGGATCGCCATCGGAATTTTGATCTTGGTCAGGGTTTGTACCATGTTGGCGCCAAACGAATTCGAGACTTCATCGATTTCGCCAGGCAACTCCCGGATGCCCAGGGTGGTACAGCGCACCAGCGGCGGCAAGGCGTATACCACGGTCGCGAGCACCGACGACACCTGCCCCGCGCCGAACAGCATGATAACCGGCACCAGGTAAACGAACACCGGCAGGGTCTGCATCGTATCGAGTACCGGTTTGAGCAGCGTATCGACCGTTTTATTGTAGGCCGCCATGATGCCGAGGGGCACGCCAAGGATGAAACAGATCAACACCGACACGCTTACCGTCGACAGCGTTTTCATCCCCAGAATCCACAGGTCGGTCGCACCGATGAACATGAATCCCACCAGGGTTCCGATGGCCAGTGCCCGTCCGCTGAACAGGTAAGCGCCGACGACGAAGACTATCGACGTGTACCACCAGGGCAAACCCATGAGGAATTTATTCAACGGATTAATCAAACCGTAGAACAGGCCTTCCTTGATCGCCGTGGTAACCGCATAGAACATCTTGCTGCTCACCAGGACATCCATGTACTGGTTGACAGGCGTGCGGAAGCTGTATTCCCACGCCCGCGGGAACTTGCCGAAAACACCGGTATAGGCATCGAGCAGCATCAGGATGGCGATCAGTACCAGGCTCGCGATCAGAAAACTGCGCGCGAGCAGGATTTCGCGCAGCCTTTCGGCAACAACGGAATCGTACAGGGTCGCCAGCTTGCAGGCCGTAACAGTGACCATCAGCGTGATGAAATTACCGACCGCGCCTATCTGGCGCCAGATCCAGTCGATGCCGTACTCGAGGTAGAGAATCGGTTTTACGTGCTCCAGGCCCTGCGGGAACAGGCGGAACATGTGGTCGTGCTGCCCTCCCCTGACCTGCTCAACGTGACCCATCGCATAGGTCACGCGATCGAGCACGATTGCCATGAATACGATCGCCAGCCCGCCTTCGAGCGCTTTGCCCACGTTGAGCCGCACCAGGCCCGAGTAAACGATATCACCGAGTCCCGGCGAACCGATGAATGTCGCCAGCACGACCAGCGCCAGCGCCATCATGACGGTCTGGTTGACGCCGAGTTTGATCGACGGCATCGCTAGCGGGATCTTGACCTTGAGCAGCGACTGCAGGCGGGTGGCGCCGAACGAAGTTGCCGCCTCGTCGATACCGGCCGGTACCTGGCGGATACCGAGGTTGGTTAACCGGACCACCGGCGGCAGCGCATAGATCACGGTCGCCAGGATCGCGCCCGGCGGGCCGATGCCGAACAGGTAAAACGCGGGGATCAGGTAAACGAAGGCCGGCAGCGTCTGCATCGTGTCGAGTATCGGTTTGATCACAGCCTCGAAACGATCGCTCTGTGAGGCCATGACGCCGAGCAGCACCCCTATCACGACCGAAATCAGGATCGAGATGCTCATCAGGCTCAGGGTCTCCATCGATTCGTCCCAGTAGTCCAGCACCAGGAAACTGGCGGCGCCGACGATGGCCAGCAGGCCGAGACGCAGTCCACCGTAGGCGAAGGCCGGCAGGACCAGGATCACGAACACGATTTGCCACTGGGTGAGGATCAGGAAGTCGACCAGGCCCTCGTACAACCAGACCGCACCGGCCGCGATAGCCCGCGTGGTGGGCTGTATATAAGGCCGGATCCATTGATCGAATTCATCGGTTTTCTGGGCGAAAGGGAAAGCCTCGATCCAGCTTTGGGGAAAAATGGTTTGTGTGCCATGAATCTTCCAGATGACCAGGGACACTGCCAGCAGAACGAAAGTGATAACCCAACCACGATGTTCATTCCAGAAACTTTCGAACCCGCCAGGTTCCCGCTGATCGTCTACGACTGCGCTCATAGCTTCCCCTCTACCGCCTTTTGCCCTAGCTTATCCTCGATCCCCGAAGCCTGCAACAGCATAGCCGTCGGTTTACAGTCGTTTCGGGTTCGGGCTAAGATAGCCCCACATTCCGGCTAGATAATGAGTAAAACCAATGTCCGAATCACCCAAGATCGTCTGTAAACATGTCTGGAAAATTTTTGGTACCTATCCCGAGCGGACGCTGGAAAATCTCGATCGCTCGCTATCTCGTGCCGAAGTACAGGCCCAGACCGGACACGTGATTGGCGTCAACGACGTTTCGTTCGAAGTCAAGAAAGGCGAGACCTTCGTCGTCATGGGTTTATCCGGCAGCGGAAAATCCACGCTGGTGCGCTGCATCTCGCGCCTGATCGAACCGACCGCCGGCGAAATGATCATCGATGGCGAAGACATCATGAAATACAACGAGGCGCAACTGACCGAATTGCGACGTTTTCGCATGAGCATGGTATTCCAGCACTTTGGACTGTTTCCTCACCGCAAGGTTATCGACAACATTTCCTTCGGCCTGGAAATTCGCGGCACAGACAAGAAGGAACGCAAAACCAGGGCGATGGAAGTGCTGGAAAAAGTGGGACTGCACGGCTGGGCGGATCACTACCCGAGGGAACTTTCGGGCGGTATGCAACAGCGCGTAGGTCTGGCCCGCGCAATGGCGGTCGATCCCGAGATCCTGATCTTCGACGAACCCTTCAGCGCGCTCGATCCGTTGATACGACGCGAAATGCAAGATGAGCTGCTCAATATCCAGGCGGAAGTTCAAAAGACCATGATTTTTATCACGCACGACTTTCTCGAAGCGATCAAGATGGGTGACCACATAGCGATCATGAAAGACGGTGTCGTAGTGCAGATCGGCACCCCCGAGGAAATCGTGGCCAACCCGGTCGATGACTACGTGCGCGAATTCACCGAGGATGTGCCGCGCTACAAGGTTCTCAGCGTCGGCAAGATCATGCGCGAAGCCTCGGAGGCGATAAAA
>JAACFA010000062.1 GCA_009937625.1 Gammaproteobacteria bacterium
AAAACGTGCCCAGCGGCTCGGCGATTACGCTGCCGATGTTTTGCGATGTCGCACCCTTCGATAACGTCGACGTCAGGCTGGCGCTCAAGTACGCCTGTGACCGGCAGGACCTGGTCGACAAGATCATGTTTGGCACTGCAACCGTGGGCGACGACTACCACGTTTCCGCCGGCATGCCTTACGCCCCGACCGATATTCCGCAACGACCCTACGATCCCGACAAGGCCAAGTTCCACCTGAAGAAGGCCGGCATGAGTAATCTCGAAGTGAACCTGTCCGCTGCCGATAGCATACTGCCCGGCGCGGTCGACATGTGCGTACTTTACAGCGAGCATGCCAAGAAAGCCGGCATCAAGATAAACGCGGTCCGCGAACCGAACGACGGTTACTGGTCGGACGTCTGGCTGAAAAAGCCCTGGTGTTTCGTCAAGTGGGGCGCACGCCCGACGCCCGACCAGATGTTCACCCTGGCTTACAAGGACGACGCACCGTGGAACGAGTCGCACTGGCAAAACAAGCGTTTCAACGAATTGCTGCTGATGGCCAAGGCAGAACTGGACGACACCAAGCGCGCCGAACAGTATCGCGAAATGTGCATGCTTGCCAGGGACGACGGCGGCACCGTGATTCCGTTCTTTGCCAACTTTGTATATGCCCGCAGCAAGAAGGTAGTGAACAGCGGTAGCCTGGCAGCGAGCTGGGAACTCGATGGCGGGCGCGCTTACCATCGCTGGTGGTTTGCCTAGAGCGCGGGCTGGTTTTCTGTAAGTAGTACAGATTAGCCGGGTGGCCCAGGGCAGGGGCTACCCGGCTAACCTGAATAATTAAATGAAGAGCGGTAACAATAAACCGCACGAGGGGGATGCCTGCTATGGGCGATATTTTATCAATAATCGCGAAAAGACTGGGATTAGGGCTGATTACGCTCCTGGTCATTTCGATCATCATATTCTTCGCGGTAGAACTTTTACCCGGCGACATCGCGCAGGCCGTGCTCGGACAGGGGGCCACTGAAGATAACCTCGCCGCGCTGCGCGCGGAACTCGGTCTCGACCGTGCGGCTCCGGTGCGTTACTTCGAGTGGCTGGGTAATGCGGTAACCGGTGATTTCGGTAATTCGCTGGTGTCCAAGACGTCGGTGACCGAGGCCATCAGTGCTCGTTTCGGTAACACTCTGTTCCTGGCGACCTATGCGGCCGTTATCGCGGTTCCGGTTGCCATTTTGCTGGGTGTCCTGGTGGCCTTGTTCAGGAACTCGGTTTTCGACCGCGTTGCCAACGTAGTGACCCTGACTTCCATCTCCTCACCGGAATTCTTCCTCGGCTACATTCTGATCCTGTTTCTCGCGGTCAAGACCGGGATGTTCCCGGCGATCGCCAAGATCGACGATGACATGACGCTGTTCGACAAGCTCAATCGCACCTTCCTGCCCGCGCTGACCATGGTGCTGGTGGTGGTGGCGCACATGATGCGGATGACGCGCGCCTCGATCATCAACCTGCTGTCGTCGCCCTATGTCGAAATGGCCCGCCTGAAAGGGGTGCCGGCCTGGAAGGTCATCGTCAAGCATACCCTGCCCAACGCCTGGGCGCCGGTTATCAATGTTGTCGCGCTGAACCTGGCTTACCTGATTACCGGCGTGGTGCTGGTCGAAGTGGTCGCCGTGACCAAACGGGACTTCCCGGTGGTGCAGGCCTGCTGCCTGATATTCGCGGCCACCTTCATCCTGTTGAACCTGGCGGCGGACGTGGGGTCGATCCTGACCAACCCGCGCTTGCGTCATCCGAAGTGAGGGCTAAGTCATGAATTACTTTATTATCGGATTTTACGCCCTCGTCATCGGCGCTTCGACCTTAGCCGCCTATTATCAAAAGCGGACCGCATTCATACTGCTGTTTTCACTGACGCTGGTGTCTTTCGTCATGGGCATCGTTGGCGGCGAAGCGATGCTGTGGGGGGTCACCTTGCTGGCGGGACTGATCGCGTTTTCGGCGGGCGTGTCGTACTCGTTTCGTGAATTCCTGATTATTATTCTGCCACGGGACGCCTCCAAGGAGATGCGTACCGCGCCGCTGACAGCAGGCTTTGGATTGTTCGTGATTTTTACCTACACCATTGCCGGCGTTTTTGCCCCGATCATTGCGCCCTACGGCGAGGCCGAGGTTATCTCGTCAGCCTTCGCACCCGCCGACGAAAATATGCTGCTGGGCGCCGATCAGCTCGGTCGCGACATGTTCAGCCGCATCATCTATGGGGCTCGCAATACCGTCGGCCTGGCGCTGCTGGCGACCATCCTGGCGTTCCTGATGGGCGCGACGGCGGGGCTGTATGCGGCCACCAAGGGCGGCAAGCTCGACCAGCTTCTGGGTCGGATAGTGGACGTCATAATGTCGATTCCGTCTCTGATCTTCTCGCTGCTGCTACTGAGCATTTTTGGTACAAATACGGTTACGCTGATTATCGTCATCGCGATTATTTACGCCCCGCGCGTATTCCGGCTGGCGCGCTCGGTCGGCGGCAATGTCGTGGTCATGGATTACATCGAAGCCGCCAAGCTCAGGGGCGAAGGTACCTGGTACCTGATTCGCAAGGAAATACTGCCGAACTCGACCGCACCGCTAGTGGCCGAATTCGGACTCGAGTTCTGTTTCGTGTTTCTGCTGGTCGCCGGACTGTCCTTTCTTGGACTCGGCATCCAGCCGCCAACCGCAGACTGGGGATCCATGGTGCGCGAAAACGCAACCCTGATTTCTTTCGGTGAAATGACACCGCTGATTCCCGCGGCGGCAATCGCGCTGCTGACGGTAGCGGTTAACTTCGTAGTCGACTGGATGCTTTACCGGTCGTCCGGTCTGAAGGAGTAATAGACATGTCTCAAGACAAAAGCGTACTGCTTAAAATCAAGAACCTGCGTATCGAAGGATACTCGGACGAGAAATGGATTGAAATCGTTCACGGTGTCGATTTGACACTGCACCGCGGCGAGGTTATGGGCCTGATCGGAGAATCCGGGGCCGGCAAGTCCACCATAGGGCTTGCCGCCATGGGATTTACCCGCGACGGCTGTCGTATCTCGGAGGGCTCGTCGATCGAATTCGACGGTATGGAGCTGACCACGACACCCGCATCGGACCTGCAGTCGTTACGTGGTGCCCGCATCGCGTACGTGGCACAGTCCGCCGCGGCCTCGTTCAACCCGGCTCACAAGCTGATCGACCAGCATACCGAGGCCCCGGTGCAGTACCGCATCAAGAAGCGTCTCGAAAGCCAGGAAGACGCGATGGAGCTTTATGAGCGCCTGCGCCTGCCGAATCCCAGGGAGATCGGTTTCCGCTACCCACACCAGGTTTCCGGCGGGCAGCTGCAGCGCGCGATGACCGCGATGGCGATGGCCTGTCGGCCGGACCTGATCATTTTCGACGAGCCGACCACGGCACTCGACGTGACCACGCAAATCGAGGTCCTGTCGGCGATTCGCGATATCGTCGATCAATTCAATACCGCGGCAATCTACATTACCCACGACCTCGCGGTGGTAGCGCAGATGGCCGACGTTATCAAGGTGCTGCTGAAGGGTGACGAGGTCGAAGAGGCCGATACCCGAACCATGCTCGAAAACCCGAAAGACGATTACACCAAGTCGCTGTGGGCGGTGCGTGACTTCAAGCGTGACCAGAAACCAAGGCCGACCGAGGGCCTACCGCTGATCTCGGTCAAGAATGTCGACGCCTCCTACGGTGACACCCCGGTGCTGCACGATGTTTCTTTCGATATCTTCGAGGGGATGACCGTTGCCGTGGTTGGTGAATCGGGTTCGGGTAAATCGACCACGGCGAGGTGTATTACCGGGCTATTGCCGCCAACCAGCGGCGAAGTGTTATTCAAGGGGCAGCCGTTACCCCCGGATTACCGGAATCGAACCAAGGACCAGCTGCGCCAGGCGCAAATGATTTACCAGATGGCCGATACCGCCCTCAACCCCAAGGTCAAGATCTGCGATATTATCGGCCGACCGGCACAGTTTTACAGCGGCCTGCATGGCCCCGAGCTCAAGAGCCGGGTCGATGAATTACTCGACCTGATCGAACTCGATCCATCGCAGTATTACAACCGTTATCCGCCGGAGCTATCGGGTGGTCAGAAGCAGCGTATCGGTATCGCGCGTTCGCTGGCGGCCGACCCGACCTTCATCATCTGCGACGAGGTCACCAGCGCGCTCGACCAGCTGGTGGCGGAAGGTATTTTACGCTTGCTCGACAAGCTGCAGAACGAGCTGAACCTGTCGTACATGTTCATCACTCATGATCTCGCGACGGTACGCTCTATCGCGGATGAAGTCGTGGTCATGCAGTACGGCAAGGTGGTCGAGCAGGGTCCCAAGGATGAAATGTTCAAGCCGCCGCATCACGAATACACCGACCTGCTGTTATCCTCGGTACCGGAAATGGATCCGGACTGGCTGACCACGCTGCTGGAAGAACGTGGCGTCGATGACATCGGCGAGGCCGCCAGGGCAAGTAAACAAGAAGATTGATGCTGCTGAAAATCGCCAATGATGAAAAGCCCACCGTCAGGTGGGCTTTCTTATGACGGCTCTGCCATTTGTCCGGCCGCGAGGTAAAAAATGACCATGCCGCCTCGTTGGCGCTTCATAAAAAGATGATCGATTTACTCTACCACAGGCATTCTTAAATCCTCGTCGAATCAATTCCTAAAGCGATTAAACCAATCGCTCATCGTTCACATACCCAAAGGGCAGGATTGCTCCTGCCCCCTGCTTGTTCAGCGTGACTACTTTGCAGGCAAGGTCTGCGAGTAGGCAACAATATCCACGATATCCTGGATATCCAGGACACCCAGGGCAACCATCGGAACACCTGGCTGGCCATTGCGGGCTTTATGCAATGTTTCCTGGGGATTCGCCTGCGCTACGGTACCGATGTATTCGGGTTTTTCGGGAGTTTTGAAATTAATTTGTTTCCCATCAAATCCATGGCACACGGAACAAATCGCTTGATAAAATCGCGCTCCCCGTGCCGCATCTCCGCGAGCTTTCTTCGTTGAATAATCAATATACTGCGCCATATCAACCTGACCGCGGCTTACGAATAGCGCCAGATTCGTGACCGCCTCGTCGGGTATCATTTCCTCGGTATAGCGGTGAGTATCGTTACGAATTATCCCGGCTATCTCATCAACCGATCCGCCTACCCAGCTGCGAATACCCTTAACCCCACTATAATGCGACCCACTGCTATAGGCACCATCTACGCCACGATAATCCCAGCCATGGCACTCTTTGCAGCGCCAGGTTCCAGCGCCCTTCTTTTTTCCTTCGGCGGGATATGACGGGTGCGTTTGCTCCGGCGCATTTTTAAACAAAACCGTTGCCCAGTTATCATAAAGTAATCCACCGCGTAAAGTTTGCCAGAATTCGGAAACCGGCGGATTGTCGTCAGCAATCGCGGCCATGGGGAATATCAATATAACCGCCAGTACGGTACAGGATATATTATTACTTCTCATTATTTCCTCTCCATTTTATTTATTCACAAACCAAGGTAATCCATTTCAGGCCTCTTCCAATTGACGCAGGTCATCTTCTTCACCTTCGTGGAATCACTACTTATACCCCGGGTGCCATTTTCAGACTAATTGGCACGGGAGGAGCAGGCTTAGGCAACAATAATCCGATCCCCCGGGTTGTACGCGGGATCGGATATTGCCCTGCTACCTACCTTTACACATATACCGGACGTAGCTACCAACCAACCGGTGTTAATTTTTTTGTTATCGAGAGCTGGCGACAAGCGGAGTTTGTTTCTTGATTTTGATCGTAGGACTGTTACTGCTGTCCTGATACTATTACTCGCAGAATAATTAGTCGCGGGCATCGATGAAATCACTTAAGGCTATCTTGTCTGCTTTGTTCGACAGCCTGCGCGATTTGCTGCCCATCGTTATTGTCATCGGCTTCTTCCAGCTCGCGTCGTGTTCGTGGTAATCGGGCTGACCCTGTTCGTACAGGGCCTGAACATGGGCCTGTTTCCAATCGGCGAAACCATGGCCTATTCCTTTGCCAGCAAGGGCAGCCTGTTCTGGCTGCTCTGTTTCGCGTTCGCGCTGGGTTTCGGCACGACCATCGCGGAGCCCGCGTTGATCGCTGTCGCCGACGAAGCGGCCCTGGTAGCGGCCAACGGCAGCATGATCGAAAACTCCGAGCAAGCCATGGCTGCTTATGCGAATGGCCTACGCGTGACGGTCGCGATATCGGTCGGTTTTGCCATCGTGCTCGGGGTCTTCCGCATCATCAAGGGCTGGCCGATTCAGTACCTGATCGTCGTCGGCTACAGCGGAGTTGTCATTATGACGATTTTTGCGCCCAAAGAGATTATCGGTATCGCCTACGATTCTGGCGGGGTAACGACTTCGACGATTACCGTGCCAATGGTCACCGCGCTGGGAGTGGGCCTCGCGAGCTCGATCAAGGGACGCAATCCAATGGTCGACGGTTTCGGCCTCATCGCTTTCGCGTCGCTGACGCCGATGATTTTCGTGATGGCGTACGGCATGGTGGCTTGATTCGACGATGCTTCATATTCTGTCCGATCTTGTTTTCGTCATCGCCGCCACGGTATGGGATGTACTGCCGATCGCGCTAATCATTTTCGGCTTTCAGTTGTTTATCCTGCGCAAACCGATCCCCAACCTGAAAAGAATCATATCCGGTTTCGTGCTGGTGCTGCTGGGGCTCGGTTTTTTTCTCGAAGGCCTGCAGGCTGCACTGTTTCCGCTTGGCAAGCTCATGGCGCAGCAGTTGACCGATCCTGTATTTATCCTCGGTGACGACGTCGAGCATGTACTCCAATGGTGGGAGTACCAGTGGGTTTACCTGTTTGCCTTTGCTATCGGATTTTCAACGACCATCGCGGAGCCGTCGCTACTGGCGGTTGCGATCAAGGCGAACCAGGTATCGGCAGGCAGCATCGGGGTCTGGGGTTTGCGCATCGCGGTTGCGATCGGGGTCGCGATAGGCATTGCGCTCGGGGTTTACCGGGTCGTCACCGGCACCCCGCTCTACTGGTACATCATCACCGGCTACGTGTTCGTGTTGATTCAAACCCTGTTTGCGCCGCGCATGATAATCGCGCTGGCTTACGATTCCGGCGGCGTTACCACGTCGACGGTGACCGTGCCGCTGGTCGCAGCGCTCGGCCTGGGGCTTGCCAGTACCGTGCCCGGCCGCAATCCCCTGCTCGACGGCTTTGGCTTAATCGCCTTTGCCAGCCTGTTTCCCATCATGTCCGTACTTGCCTACGCCCAGTTATCGGAGTGGCAGGCCAGACGAAGTCTTAAAGCAAGAAATCAGTGAGAAATTAAAATGCACTTTAAACTAATCATTGCACTAACCGAGGATTCGATCACTAACAAGGTCGTCGATGCGGCCAGGGAAAAAGGCGCAACCGGCTCCACCGTTATTTCCAGCGCCCGCGGCGAAGGGATCCAGGTCGCCAAGACCTTTCTCGGCCTGAGCCTGGAAACCCAGCGCGACGTGATTTTGTTGCTGGTGGAAGAACACATGAGCCGCGACATACTCGAAACCATCGAGCAGGTCGGCGAGTTCGAAGCCCACCCCGGCAACGGAATCGCCTTCAGTATCGACGTCGAAGACGCCGTCGGCGTTTCCCATCAGGTTAACCAGTTAGCAGAAATTGTAGAGGAAGAGATATGAGCGACAGAAATATCGTGCGCGTGCGCGACGTTATGAAATCCGACTTCGATATGGTCGAGGGCATGGATACCGTGGCGGCCGTGTTGAGAAATTCGAAGCATCCTGAGTCCAAGTGCTTCATCGTCAACATTCGACACGAGGACGACGAGTACGGCATCGTGCTTTTGTCCGATATCGCCAAGCAGGTACTCGCCAAAAACAAGTCACCCGATCGGGTTAACATTTACGAGATCATGTCGAAACCCGTTATCCACGTCGATCCCGAGATGGATATTCGTTACTGCACGCGCATGTTTGAAAACTTTGGCATAGGTCGAGCGCCAGTGGTTGAAAACAAGCGCGTTATCGGCATCATCGGCTACACCGATATCGTGCTGGACGGCGTACGCGATCGCCTGATGTAGCGCTTTACGCGATACCGCATTGCAGCAGAATCACAATGGCCAGAGTAACGCTACGCGTGACGCTGTACCCGGGTAACCTGCCGGTTGCGGGCGGCCGTTACTTTACTTTCTGGGATCTGAGGAAATTCACCGCCTCGTGCGCGTGTACCTCGGCACTGCGCACCAGGTTATCAAAGTGACGCACCAGGATGCGCACGTATTCGGTGGTATTGAACGCGAAGTACATCTGCCCGACATACACCGCCGCACGGCGGGCGCCGAAAATGGTGTAGGGTACCGAGTATCGCTTGCGGCCGTCGTAGAGATACAGCCGGACGCTGGGATAGAGTTCCTCGAGCGTTTCCAGCATGAAGCCGACCTGTTCCCGGCGCACCGTGCGTCCTAAATTCCGCCATAGACCTTCGCCGCGGCAAAACCCGACCAGGTTTTCGCGCGGCATGCAAATCTCCAGGTCGTTGTCCGGACCGCGGGTAAAATTGAGATGGTATCGGGCCTGCTCCTTGGCGCGGCTGACCGGGCGCTCGACAACTTCCCCATACTCGTACTCGAGCACCTGGTCGGTTTTGACGATGTCCGGCAATTGCACCGGGACATAGCGAATTTTTAATCCTTCCGCCTCCTCGTACCAACGCTTCAGGTTATCATCCGCCGGGCTTTGCTCGTGCGGCGCGACTTCGAACGACTGGCGCAGAATTTCCGCACCATAACGACTATCCTGACTCAGGCCCAGCAACCAGTCAGTGCTGACCTGCAGCGATTGCGCCAGCGACGCCACGGTATCGGCACGCGGCATGCGCATGTTTTCCTCGGCCAGCAACTGGGACAGGGTCGAACGATCGACACCGGTTTCGCGTGACAACGCAGACTGGTTCAAGGCTCTTTCCTGCATCGACTCGAGTAGGCGTTTTCGGAAGATCGAGACTATTTCCTGCTTATTCATCGCATACTTCCTCTATTTGTTTCGTTAATACTACACTAATATTATTTAGTAAATTTAATTTCTTTTATGCTTACTATAAAAACATCGACAAAACATCAGTCCGATCATAAATTATAAAATCCCAACAAATTCAGGTGATTATGCGCTTATGACAACCGGCAATCTTCGCGCTGCGAATTTCATCTCCGCGAAAATCGAATGGCCCACGTGGCTATTGCTGGTGATTGTCTATAGCGCATGGATTTCCTTAACGTTTTACTGGGACAGCATTCCTGGCTGGTTACTGTGGCTGATCGGTGGCTACACGATCGCCCTGCACAGCTCGCTGCAGCACGAAGCCCTGCACGGGCATCCGACGACGAGTAAACGCATCAATATTGCCCTGGTCTGGCCGCCGCTAACCCTGTGGCTACCGGTCGAACTCTACGTCAAGAATCACCTGCGCCATCACCAGGCCGATTTGACCGATCCCGAACACGATCCCGAGTCGTTTTTTGTTACCCGTGATAAATGGCAGAAGCTCGCCCGCTGGCAGCAGCGGATACTGATTTTCAACAACACGTTTCTCGGTCGCATGTTGCTCGGACCTTGGCTCACGGTCGGCGGCCAGTACCGCCAGGAGTTCGCCCGATTGCTTAGCGGCGACAGTCAGCACCTGGGAATCCTGTTACGCCACGTCGTCAGCGTGGCCGTGGTTTTGTACTGGGTCATCGCGGTTTGCCAGATACCGCTCTGGATCTACCTGCTGGCCTTCGCCTGGCCCGGCACCAGCATGATGCTGATCCGCTCGTTCATCGAACACCGCTACGACCCCGATGAAAAGCACCGCTCCGTCCTGGTCGACGGCTGCCCGATCACGCGACTGCTATTTCTGAACAACAACTACCACTGGGTTCATCATGATCACCCGGGGCTGGCCTGGTACCGTATCCCCGCGGTCGTGAGGCGCGAGCGCGACGAGGTGCTACGAAACAACGGTGACTACTGGTATACCGGCTACCTCACGATTGCCTGGCGCTTCCTGTTGAAACCCTGGACGCACCCGGTTTACCCGGCACACTAATCTCGCGCTCTTCGCTCAGCGCTGCGCGCAGCAGCGTTTGAATTTTTTCCCGCTCCCGCAGGGGCAGTTTTCGTTACGCCCCGGTTTCCAGGGCGCGAAGCCCGGCGGCAACATTTTCCCTTCGGTATACATCCATTTACCCTGCTCGCGCACGAATGAGCTGCATTCATGCACCGCGTCGACCGTGTCATGTGCCAGGAATCGAGCTTCGAACTCGACCCTGGCCGCGGTCTCGCCGGGTTCGAATGCGAGGATCTCGAGCCCGATCCAGCGTATCTCGGGATCGAGCGCCAGGTCGGGAGGACAAGAATCCGGATGCCAGGTGGTTTCCAGGTAGGCCAGTTCACCCAGCGCGTAGGCGCTGTAGCGCGAGCGCATCAGCTGCCGTGCATTTTCAGGCAGTGCATCCTGTGATATAAATCGACCGCAGCAGCGGTCAAAAGATTGGCCAGATTGACAAGGACAGTTCATAAACAGCGAGAAAAAGGATTACTATATCATTATGTCTCATGCACTAGACGTATTACGCAGCCGTTTCGGCTACGACGAGTTCCGCTTTAAGCAACGGCAAATCATCGAAAACCTGATCGCGGGTCGCGATGCGTTGGTGCTGATGCCCACCGGCGGCGGAAAATCGCTTTGCTACCAGATTCCCGCAATCCTGCGGGAAGGCGTCGGCATCGTCATTTCGCCGCTGATCGCGCTAATGCAGGACCAGGTCGACGCGCTCGCCCAGAACGGGCTTAGTGCGGCCTTTCTCAACTCGACCCAGACGCCCGAGCAACAACAAGAGGTGCGCCAACGGCTGCGCAACAACGATATCGATTTACTCTATGTCGCACCCGAACGCGCGCTCGGTGGCGATTTTCTGCAACTGCTGGCCGAGTGCAGAATCGCGCTGTTCGCGATCGACGAGGCGCACTGCGTGTCGCAGTGGGGGCATGACTTCAGGCCCGACTATCGGAAACTGACTCGCCTGCACGAACAGTTTCCGGAAGTGCCGCGCATCGCGCTGACCGCGACCGCGGATCAGCGCACCCTGGGCGAAATCGAACAGCAGCTGCAGCTGCAGAACGCGCAACGCTTCGTACATAGTTTCGACCGGCCCAACATCTTTTACCGCGTCACCCAGGGCGATAACAACCGGCAGCGGCTATGGTCCTTCATCCAGGCCAACCACGCGACCGACGCCGGTATCGTTTACTGCCTGTCGCGCAAAAAGGTCGAGGAAACGGCAAAGTGGTTGAGCGATAAAGGGCGTCTCGCACTGCCCTATCATGCGGGCCTCGACAAGCACACCCGCGCCGATCATCAGCGCATGTTTCTGCAGCAGGAAGGCGTCATCATCGTCGCCACCATCGCCTTCGGCATGGGCATCGACAAGCCCGATGTGCGCTTCGTCGCGCACCTGAATTTGCCCAAAAACCTGGAATCTTACTACCAGGAAACGGGCCGCGCCGGGCGCGACGGCGAAGCGGCCGACGCGTGGATGGCCTATGGCCTGCAGGACATAATCATGCTACGGCAGATGATGGCGCAAAGCGACGCCGACGAGCAGTTCAAGCGCGTCCTGCAGCAGAAGATGGAAGCGATGCTCGGCTTTTGCGAACAGACTGGCTGCCGACGACAAACCCTGCTCGCCTACTTCGACGAAGTCCTGCCCGAGCCCTGCGGGCACTGCGACAACTGCGTCGAACCACCTCAGACCTGGGACGCCACTGAGGCCGCACAGATGGCGCTTTCCTGCGTCTATCGAACCGGTCAGCGTTTCGGCGTCAACTACGTCGTCGACGTTTTGATGGGTAACGCCAGGGACCGCATCCTGCAAAACCGGCACGATCAGCTCAGCACCTTCGGAATCGGCGACCTCGATCAGAATGAATGGCGCAGCCTGTTTCGCCAGTTGATCGCGCTCGGCTACCTGTATGCCGATATCGACAATTACGGCGCGCTCAGGATGACCCCGGAGTGCAAGCAGCTGCTCAACGGCAACAAGCAATTGCTGTTACGCAAATTCGAGAAGCCGACCAGGGCGGTCAAGCCGGCCGCGACCAAGGCCTCGCGCGAGCTGCGCGCCGCCGATACACCACTGTTCGAGGCGTTGCGCCTGCATCGTAAACAGCTGGCGCAGGAACAGGGGGTACCGCCTTACGTTATCCTGCACGACAGGACCCTGGCAGCGATTTGCGAGCATCGGCCCGACAGCGAGGAGGCGCTGTCACTGATTCCGGGCATTGGCGACCGCAAGCTCGAACTGTACGGTAACGACCTGATTCGCATTACGCTCGAGCATCCACTCGAAGACAGCGCAGACCATAGCGATAGCCTGCCGGCCTGATCGCGGGTTCAGGCCCTATCTCCCGTTGCCGGCTGCGACTAGCCTTGATGGGTATTGAATACGAAGCGGCCGATCGCGCTTATTGACAAAATCAATTTTCGGAGACCCTCATGTCCGGCCATAGCCTTGAACTGCGCGCCTCCTTCCGTTACAGCGGCGACGACAATCATCTCGACCAAATCGACGCCGAGGTTCTGACCGACCAGGGATGGAAGCCGCTGCAGATCGAAAACAGCAGCCCGGGATTCCTGCTTTTCGTCTATTCGTTTCTGATCTGCCAGCACACCTACTTCCACGCCAATTCCACCGAGCGCTCGCTGCTGCTGGAACGCGCATCCCTGGATTTGTCGTTAACGGCCGACGAAGGGTGGAGAATCCAGAAAGTCGGCGTCGCTATCGACTCGAAGCTGCGCGGTGGGACAGCTGACCCCGCCGCGATCGATCACATCAAGCAGCGTATGCGACTGTGTCCGGTATCGGTTAACCTGGTGGAGCCGCCCGACTATCGAATAAACCTGAAATTCAGCTGATTCGTCCCATCGTTCCTGCAGGCTGGATACGATACAACCTGCAGGGCCTGCCCTGCCCTGTATCGCCCCGAAGCCGAGCGCCGCGAGCGGTATCAGGGCGATTTTGCGCTAGCGACAGAAAATGCCCGCGAGCTCACAGAAAAACAGGCCAAGAGTCACAGTTTTCCCCGCCAAATGATCCATACTGACTTGATTAATCGGATGCTATTGCGACCTCGATACCGGTTATCGGGAATTTAGCAATTAATAGTTATTATTTAATAGCTATTTTCTCGATTTATATTAGAAATAGAGAAGCCAGCGGCGAATTACGCATTTTTCGATAAAACAGGAAAACCATGGATTCAAGCGATTCACAGACATCCTTCGACACGGATGAATTCATCTTCAGGGAGGGCGACCCCGGTGACTGTGCTTATATCATTGAATCGGGCATGGTCGAGGTGACGCTCGACAAGGACGGGCGTAAACTCGTTATGGCGACGCTCACCAAGGGCGACATACTCGGTGAGATGGCGATCATTGACCGACTTCCGCGTAGCGCCTCGGCCCGGGCTATCGTCCCGACGGACGTAATGGCGATCCCGCTCGACTACGTCAGTCAGAAAATCGAACAATCCGACCCCACGGTGCGCATGTTCCTGCGACTTGCCATGGCGCGTTACCGTGATCTGAATGCTCGCCTCGGGCGGGTTTTCGAGGGTTTGTCCCTGGGGCAGCTCAATGACGAAGGCGACGGCTTCGCCGCCAGCACGATGGAACTGAAAAGCCTGATACCGCAATTTCTGGAAATGCACAAACGTATCGATTCCGCCGTAACCAAGCCGGCTCAATCCGATAGCGGCGCAATGTTCGGCGAGAAAACACTGGAAATTACCAAGTTGCTGGTCACCGAAGATAAAATGTTGCAGGCCGCCATGACGAAAAAGGAATTTCGTCTGCATTACCAGCCGATAGTCGATTTATCCAACAACAAGATCGTCGGATGCGAGGCGCTGGTGCGCTGGAGCCACCCCTCCGGGGAACTGTTGCTGCCCTCTCGTTTTTTGACGCATGTCGAAAACAGCGACTTGATTATCGACCTCGGATACTGGATAGCAGAGCAGGCATGTGATTTTCAAAGTCGACTCTGCAACGATTTTCAGCATGATATATTTGTCGCCATCAACCTGTCCGGCAAACAGTTCGAAGACCAGTTCCTGGTGCCGAGCCTGGCTGACATCATGGACAAAACCGGTGCTCGACGCGAACGAATCAAGTTCGAAGTCACCGAAAGCCTGTTGATAGACAATCCCGAACTTGCAACCCAATCGTTGCACCAGTTGAAAGAGACCGGGGCAAAACTCGCCATCGACGACTTCGGCACTGGTTATTCGAGCTTTAGTTACCTGCACCGTTTCCCGTTCGATACCCTGAAAATCGACCGGGTATTCGTAAGCGCGATGGCACGCAGCGAGAAGAGTAATCAGATCGTCAAGTCACTGGTCAACCTGTCGCATGACCTGGGTATGGACGTGGTTGCCGAGGGTATCGAAACCGAGCAGGAGGCCGAATTGATGCGCGGCTTCCAAACCGCATTCGGCCAGGGTTTTTATTATTCGAAACCCGTAAACGAAACAGAGTTCGTCAAACTGCTGCAAAAACCGCAGATGGAACTTGAATCCGGCAAGCCCTCCGGTTGATCCTCGAAGCGGGCAAGGAAGTCCCTCATCGATAACCGAAATGTGCCTTGGTCGACATCTATTCCACGTCACAGGGTCTATTATTTGAGCTTTAGGTACCTCGAGACATGCAGATGGCTGGTAGTACACAAAGCGTATTGGACACCCTCGAAGGCCGGAAATACATAATCGGCAGAGAAGGCCATATCTACATCAGTGATCCCGCTGCCAGCAAGGAACACGCGGAAATGCGAATTGTCGGCGGCAGAATCTATATTCGCGACCTGAATTCGACCAACGGGGTCTATCTCGTAAAAAATAATAAAGCGGTCCGCCTCAAGGAAGAGTACGTCGAACCACACCAGATTCTCGCGATCGGAGAGCAGAAGTGCAGCGTCAGAAGCTTGCTGGAAACTGTCGACGCCTTCGACACCTGATCCTGCCTGGTCGAGCTATCGTTCCTGGCTGGAATCCCCCGCGGCAATCAGCCTGTCGGATAACGCCTTGATCTGCTGCCAGGTTTTAGCCGGTAGCGCCACGCCCTGGCCGACGCTTCGCTCGCGATGCTCGCGTTCGCGCTCGCCCGGAATTTCGACGCGCTCGAAGCCGGGCGCTGGCGGACAGCGGCGCAATTCGTCGAGAATCTCTTCCGCAACCCGCTGCAGGGTCGATGGCTCGCGGTATATCGTGGTATCCAGCGTCAGCAACAGCCAGCTGCCCTCGGTTTCGGTCGGGCCCAGCATGGCCTCGGCGACAATCTCGGCAGCCAGCGCCAGCGCGTAACCCTTGTGCCCGCCCGACGGCATGATTGCGCCGCCGCGAAAATAATCTTCGGGATCACGAGTAACGTTACCCTCGGAATCCATCAACACATTATCGGGCAGCCGCGCGCCCGCGCTGCGGGCGGCGTAAATCCAGCCGCCGGCAATCTTCGAAGTGGCAAAATCGAACATCATCGGACCTCGCGCTCCACCCGGCACCGCGATACTGTAGGGATTGGTCGGTAACATCGCGCGCCGACCGCCATAGGGCGCTACCTGGCGCCATTTCTCGCGCCCGCCGCCACCGAAGCAGATGCTCAGAAATCCTCGGCGGGCTGCCGACTCGGTGAAAGCGCCAAGCCTGCCCGTATGACCGACGTTGCGGATCGCGACCGCGGACACACCCTGCTCGCCGGCGACCCTGCACCCCTCTTCGATCGCGAGGCGCATCGCGGGGATGCCAATACCGCCGTTGCCATCGACAATCGTTGCACCCCGATCGATGACCCTGATTTCAGGGTTCACGTCAGGCCGCATATACCCTGATTCGAACTGGTCGGCGTATTGCAGGGTGCGCATCAAACCATGCGATTCCATGCCGCAGAGGTTCGAATCGGCGAGGTGCTCCGCAACCTCGCGCGACACCTTGACGCTGCAGCCGATGTTTTCAAAGATCCCGCTTACGAGCGCGACGATTTCATCCGTCGGAATAACAACTCGCGCCTCTTCGAGCTCGAGCTTGCTGCACACCTCGTTCTGATCCATCACCGCAGTTCTTATTCTGATAAGGAGTTGCTAGTATAGTGCCTGCGATCCGGCAGGGAATCCTTTCAGGGTCGCATTTACCAGCGTTAAATTATCCAACGGCCGTATCCGGCCGTTGGCAGGTTCAATATAAACATACCTAAAAGGGGTCGATTCGATGAGGGTGGTACTGGCGTTTATATTACTAACGGTATCGGCACTGTGTACCGCGGCAGATCGAATCATGATTATGCCCGCAATGGAGCCTTACTTTTCCGAAAGTGGCAATGCCAGTTATCAACGGCTTATGCAGGAAATTCTGCGTCGCAGCGGTAACAATATCAATATCGAGTATTTACCGCTGGCGAAATCGATTCAGTCTTTCGATCAGAACGAGAACGCCTGCTACCCGGCGGCCAGGAAACTCGCCCTGGGTTTCCTCGGTCATGATGTGATCGATGCTGGGATCGCCATCAATAAACTTAAAATCGTGCTTGCCACGCCCAAATCGGAACCGTTGGCAGCTTCCGTCGAGTCGCTGAGAAACCGCAGGGTCGCAACCCTGCTCGGCAACGCGCTCGCCGTATACGGCATCCCAGTATCGAAGATAACCATTCATTACGTCGCCACGTATGAGCAAAGCCTGGAGTTACTCGAGAAAGGACGCGTCAATGCCATCGTGGGTTCGGCAGCGGCTCTCATGCCATACCGCGATCGGCTAAACTTCGACCTCGACAAGGCGGTATTCTCGGTCGACCAGAGCATTGTTTGCCACCCGAGCCGCGAATCCAGGGCCTTCCTCGAATCAATCCGGCCGGCAATACAATCGATGCAGGCCGATGGCAGCCTCAAATCAATCCTGGGTGAATACTACATGCTCGACTAACGGGCTTCGATTTCAATCTAACTTAGTGTGACTGCAGACTATCGAGTAACCGGCGATCCAGTCGGCGCTCGATGTCGACCCGCTCCAGGTTCGGCGAATGCTCTGAAACGTAACCGAACGCGACGCGCCACAGGTGATCGTACTGCTCCCAGAAAAGCTTTCTCGCCTCGGGGAATCGCCAGCCTTCGCCGATCACGATCGCATACAGACGGACCGCCTGTTCGGTTAGCCAGTGCTCGCTGATAAATCGATCCAGTTCGTCCAGGTCCCTGATCGACAAAATCAGCGGCTTGTGACGCTCGATCCAGCTTTTCATCACCGCCAGCATCAGGGCCGACTTATCGGGGAAATGATTGTAAACCGTGGGCTTGGACACGGCGCAGGCCTTGACCACCATATCGATCGAAGTGCCCTTGAAGCCGTTTTTCAGGAACAGCGGCAACGCGGTGGCCACGATGTAGTCTTTTTTTGATCTCTGCGCCATGCTGGGCTTGATTATCCGGATAATTTATGCAAACTATACTAAACCGTTTAGTATATGTCATTATTGAATTGCACTTTGCGCCCGGAGGCACCAATGATTCGCAGCGACAATGGATATTTTGGAGAGTTTGGCGGACGTTTCGTCCCCGAAATCCTGTTACCCGCCCTAACCGAACTCGAAGACCTGTTCTTCGGCCTGCGCGATGACCCCGATTTCTGGGAGGAATACGTCACCCTGTGCCAGGAGTTCAGCGGCCGGCCGACGCCGCTGACGCCGCTGCGACGACTGTCGAAACAGCTGGGCGGCGCCCAAATCTGGCTCAAGCGCGAAGATCTGAATCACTCGGGCGCCCACAAGATCAACAACGTGCTGGGACAGGGTTTGCTGGTGCAACGCATGGGCAAGCAGCGCGTCATCGCAGAAACCGGCGCCGGGCAACACGGACTCGCGACCGCGATCATGGCCGCGCGCCTGGGCCTGGAAGCAACCATTTACATGGGCGCCGAGGATATCGAACGCCAGTACTCCAACGTCTTCTGGATGCGCCAGCTCGGCTCCAACGTGGTTGGCGTCACGACCGGCGCGCAAACTTTAAAGGAAGCCCTCGACGAGGCGCTGCGCGACTGGGCCGCCTCGGTCGAAACCACGCACTACGTGCTCGGTACCGCCTGCGGGCCGGCACCCTTTCCGGAACTGGTTTCCTACTTCCAGAGCATTATCAGCGATGAAATCAAGGAACAGTCGCAGCGGCAAATGGGGCGCCTGCCCGATGAAATAGTCGCCTGCGTCGGTGGCGGCTCGAACGCCATGGGCGCCTTCGGCGCGTTTCTCGAGGACCACGAGGTAGCGCTGGTCGGCGTCGAGGCCGGCGGCCTCAGCCTGGAAGACGGCAAGCACTCGGTGCGGCTGTCGCACAACACCGGCGAAACCGGCATCGCCCAGGGTTACAAGACGCTGTTCCTGCAAAACGACGACGGCCAGCTGGGAGATACCCATAGCATCGCCGCGGGTCTCGATTATGTCGGGGTGTCCCCGATTCTCGCCTACCTGTCGCAGCAGGGCCGGGTGATTCCGGAGTCGGCAACGGACGACGAGGTCACCGAGGCCTTCAGCCTGTTGATGAAAACCGAGGGTATTATCCCGGCGCTGGAATCGGCCCACGGGCTTGCCGGTGGATTCAAACGCGCCAGGGAGATGCGGCCCGATCAAAATGTCGTCATCAACCTGAGCGGTCGTGGCGACAAGGATATCTTCAACATCGCGCGCGCCTTTCCGCAACGCGAATGGACCGAATTCCTGCAGCGCGAGGCCGCGCGTTCCACCGAGCTACTGGCACAAAAAAGAGGACACTAATCATGTTTCCAGCACAATATGACGATCTACAAATCATGTCTCACGCGGTAGTCGGTTTTCCCAGCCTCGAGGAAAACGAAAAGGCGATCGCCGGGCTGGCCGCCGCCGGGGTGAAACTGATCGAGCTGCAGGTGCCGTTCAGCGATCCGGTGGCCGATGGCCATACCCTGGTCAACGCCTGTTACGAGGCGCTCAAGCACGGTGGCTCGGTGCAGGCGACGCTCGATCTGGCGCAGCGGGTATGCGCCCGTCACCCAGAGGTGACATTTATCCTGATGAGCTACCTGAACCCGCTCTACCGCTATGGCCTGGAAGATCTGTTCGAGCAGGCCGCGGCGGCCGGGATTCGGGGCATGATCGTACCCGACTGGCCGGTCGAGGAGATCGAGCCCTGGTTGCCGAAACTCGACGCACTGGGGCTGGCGCCGATCCTGATGGTGACGCCCAATACCTCGCCGGAAAGGGTGGCGAAGATAACCCGGGCCTCGCGCGGCATGGTCTACGTGGTTTCGCGCATGGGCGTGACCGGGCACGAAACCCAGTGGGGCGAAAAGTTCCAGAATTACATTGCCGAAATCCGTAAACACACCGACCTGCCGCTCGCGGTCGGCTTCGGCGTGCGTACCGCCGACGACCTCGAGGCGCTAGCCGGCAAGGCCGAAGTGGCCGCGTTCTGCTCGCAGTACATCGAGTGGCAGCGCGACGACGGCAGCGAAGTCGCGGCGCAAAAAATGCATTCTATTATCGAGACCATCCCACAGGCTTGAGTAGGCGCCGGATGCTGCTGTGGTTGGTGCTGGCCGGATTGGTGGCGTTCTACTGGTGGCAGAGCGGCCTGTTCAAGGGTCGGGCGCGAGATCTGGCAACCATGCATTGCCAGCAACTGGGATTACAGCTGCTCGACCAGAGCATGGTGATAGTCGGATTCTGGCCGGTGCGCAGTCGCGTCGGCAGGCTGCAGTTCCGGCGCAGCTACCAGTTCGAATTCTCGTCGACCGGCGATCGGCGTTACCAGGGCAAGCTGGTGCTGGAGGGGATGAATCTCAAAACTATCGAACTCGAAGCCTACCGGCTTCCGGACTCCGAATGATCGGGCCGTCTTGCTATCTGTGAAAAATTGTTAAGTTCGTATTCACCATTATTGACTATACTCCTGCCCTGTTTAACACGATTCAGAATTTACCCAGGGAATCAAAATGAAAAAGTTGTTATTCATCATGATGATCACCAGCCTGACCACCTTGTCCGGCTGCGAGACCTTCGACCCCTATACCGGTGAAGAGAAAACTTCCAACACCGCCAAGGG
>JAACFA010000269.1 GCA_009937625.1 Gammaproteobacteria bacterium
TTTTCGCTACGCTACCGCTGATTCAGACCAGGAGGACTCATGCAGTTGAAAGGTTCATGCCACTGCGGCGCCATCCAATTCGAGGTCGAAGCGCCACACCCCTACCCCTACAATCTATGCTATTGCTCGATTTGCCGCAAAACCGCGGGCGGAGGCGGGTTTGCGATTAACCTCGGCGCCGACTATAAAAGCCTTAAGATCGAAGGCGAACAGAAAACCGCGGTTTACCATGTGCGTATCGACGGCCAGGAAAGCCCGGCCGAAAGGCATTTCTGCCAGATCTGCGCCAGCGCACTGTGGGTTTACGATCCGCGCTGGCCCGAACTGGTACATCCCTTTGCGTCGGCAATCGACACCGAGTTACCGCGCCCTCCCGAGCGTACCCACCTGATGCTGGGGAGCAAGGCGGGCTGGGTCGAACCAGGGATCGGGCCGCGCGACAAGTGTTTCGACGAGTACCCCGACGAAAGCATCGAGCAATGGCACCAACGACTGAACCTGACTCAATAGACGATCACGAGGTGACACGATGAAACGCATCGCCTGCTCCACCCTGATTCTGCTGTTAATCCTGCTGCCGTTTGCGTCCCGTGCCTCCGAGCAAAAGCAGCGAGACGCCGAACAGGAAGCCGGAAAGTGGCTCGCGCTGGTCGATGGCGGGCAGTACCAGGAATCCTGGCAGCGTGCTGCCAGTCTGTTTAAACGGCAGGTCAGCGCCGAGCAATGGCACCAGGCAATTACCGCGGCGCGAGATCCCTTCGGTATCATGATCAGTCGCCAGCTGATGTCCTCGGCCTATACCACCACGCTACCCGGCGCACCTGACGGCGAATACGTCGTAATGCAGTTCAAAACCGTGTTTAAAAACAAGCAACAGGCGATCGAAACCGTCACTCCGATGCTCGATGAAGGCAACTGGCGGGTATCCGGCTACTACGTCCGCTAGTCCTGCGGCGGGCCGCCTGCACAGATAACCGAACCGCCCCAATTCAGGGGAAACCGGTGGCTCAGGCGTTTAACGACTCCAGTCGCTCGAGCGTGCCGATGTCGATCCATTCCCCCTGCAGCAGCTCACCCGTGACCTGCTGCCTGGCCGCCTCCGTCAAAGAAGCCGCGGTGGTAGGCCGATATGCCGCTAAAGGTATAGCGTGTAGATCCTTCGGCGCCGATCAATGCCCCGTCCAGAACAAAATCGCCCTGCGGGTGATGCGGCGGGTTATCGACCAGCACCAGGTGCGCGGGGCTGTCGCAGCGTAGCAGCCTGGAAAAATCATAGTCGGTAAAAATATCCGCGTTAAGCACGATAAAGCGCTCCCCCAGCAGGGGCAGGGCCTGCAAAATACCGCCCGCGGTCTCGAGCGCCTGCGGCTCTTCGCTGTACTCGATCGTTAGTCCGAACTCGCCGCCGTTACCCAGCCGATCACGAATCAGGTCACCCAACCAGCTCAGGTTTATCACCACCTCGGTGAAGCCGCCGGCAGCCAAAGCCTCGAGATGATGCACTATCAACGGCTTGCCGCGCACTTCGAGTAGCGGCTTCGGCAGTCTGTCGGTAAGCGGTCGCAGGCGTTCGCCACGCCCGGCGGCAAGTATCATGGCCTTCATGCTTGCGTCACCCCGCCGCCAGCGCTGCAACGCGCTGCTTTAGATCCAGCGTTTCGAGCAAATCTAAAAGCTCGGCCATCGAGGTTTGCGCAGCGCTAACCTGGCGTACATACTGGAGCGTGCGCGGGATGTCCTTGAGATAACCGGTTTTACCGTCACGGATCTTGAGGCGTGAAAAAATTCCGATCGCCTTGAGGTGGCGCTGAACCCCCATCAGGTCGAACCAGCGCATGAACTCCGCGGCCTCGACGTCCACCAGCTGATTACTCCGCGCGGTTTCGTAGTAATCCAGGGCCAGTTGCTCGACCCGCGAGGGCGGCCAGGCGATATAGCAATCGCGCAACAGCGAAACCAGGTCATAGGTAAGCGGCCCGTTCATCGCATCCTGGAAGTCGAGAATCCCCGGGTTATCCTGTTCCAGCCACATCAGGTTGCGCGAATGGTAATCCCGGTGCACGAACACGCGCGGCTGCGCCAGCGCGTTTTCGACCAGCCGCCGCTTGATCGATTGCCAGACCGCCTGCTGCTCGGAACCGAGCAAGATACCCATCAGCTTGCCGAGAAACCAGTCGTGAAACAAATCCATTTCCCGTTGCAACAACGCGCTATCGTAGGGCGGCAAATCGTCAGGTTCGATGCGGGTTTGCATCGACTGCAGGGCGGAGAGCGCGTCCCGATACAACTCAGCCTCGGTTTCCGGGCTGAGTTGAGAGAGATAATCGCTGCTGCCGAAGTCGGTCAGGATCAGGAATCCCTGCTCCCGATTGCGCGCGATAATTTCGGGCGCGCTCAGGCCGGCCGCACGCAGCTTGTCGGCGACCAGGATAAACTGGTCGCAAGGCTCTTTATCCGGCGGCGCATCCATGACGATCAGCGAGCGTTGTTCGGTTTGTAAGCGCAAGTAAGAGCGGAAACTGGCGTCTTCAGAGGCCGGCCTCAGGTGATAATCCCGGTAACCCTGCTGATCCAGCCATTGCTTTAATAGTGTCGATCTTGCGCTCATTTGACGGTTGCGGCTGCGATCCTGTTAAAAGGCCGGTATTATCCGGTTTTTAAACAGTGAAACGCAATAGAGCTAATGAGTGCAATCGACGAGCTGCTGCAGGTCATGAAGGATTTACGCCACCCCGAAGACGGTTGCCCCTGGGATATCCGCCAGACCAGCGCATCGATCGCCCCCTATACGCTCGATGAAACGCACGAACTGCTCGACGCGATCGAGCGTGACGACACCGAGAATCTGAAGGAAGAGCTGGGCGACTTGCTGTTCAACATCGTATTTCACGCGCAAATCGCCGACGAAAAAGGCCAGTTCAGCTTCGATGACGTCGCCCGGGGCATCACTGACAAGATGCTGCGCCGGCACCCGCACGTGTTCGGTGAGGAACGCGACCGGGAGTTCAGCGACGCAACCCTGTCAGAGCAGTGGCAAGCGCTGAAACAGCAGGAAAAACAGGGCCGCGAGCCGTCCTCGCTGGGCAGTGACTCGGCTTCTAACTCGGCGCTGTACCGCGCCCGCCAGATCCAGCAGGAAGCGGCCCGGTTCGGCTTCGACTGGCCCGACATCAGACCCGTGTTCGACAAGCTCGAAGAAGAGCTGGCGGAGCTCAAGCACGCCTTCGATACCGGCGACAAGAACGCCATCGGCGATGAACTTGGCGACCTGATGTTCGTTTGCATCAATCTCGCGCGCCACGCCGGCGTTAACGCCGAAATGTCGTTGCGTGGCACTAACCGCAAGTTCCTGCGCCGCTTTGCCTACGTGCAACAGCAAATGGCCGACGCCGGCATCGAAATGGAGCAGAAGCAGCTCGAACAGATGGAGAGCTTCTGGCAGGATTCCAAGCATCGGGTCGGATAACGAACGTGACAAGAAGCAGGCTACAAACTGAACAACGTATCCTCGACGCGGTCGGCAGGCTGCTGCTCGAGCAGGGCTACCCTTCGGTCGGCATCAACGCGATCGCGCGCCAGGCCGGTTGCGACAAGGTATTGATTTACAGGTACTTTGGCGGCTTTGACGAACTGTTGCTGGCGTTTGCAGAGACCACGACCCTGTGGTGGGAGGTGGACGAGATCATCACCGAGTCAGCCGCCGACTGCGCCGCGATCCCGCTGCCGGCATACCTGCAAACCCTGCTCGATCGCTATGTCGCGGCACTCGAATCGCGCCCGCTGACACTCGAGATCATGGCTTGGGAAATGTCCGCACAAAACAACCTGACTAACGCGCTGGCGCGTTCGCGCAGCGAGCGCGGCATGGAGCTGGTGAAACGGATTCGCAGCTATTACCACCAGCCAAACATCGATATCGGCGGTACCCTCGGCGTGTTTGGTGCCGCCATCAATTACCTGGTGATTCGCACCCGCAAGCAGTCGCAACAATACAAGACCGAAGAATGGTGGCGCCTGCAGCAAACCATCGCCAAACTGCTGCAAGCCTATGCCGACTGACGTCCTGCGTCTCGAAAACATCGAGCAAGAAGCGCTGGCCGAGCTACTCTCGCGCTTTGGCCTGGCGCTGCACCAATGCCCAACCGGCGATCCAATTCCCGGCAGCTACTGGGGCGACGACGAAGCCGGCCTGCGGGCGAACCTGCTCTACGCGCGCCCCGACAGCCCGCTGCATTCGATCCTCCACGAAGCAGCCCATTATATCTGCATGGATTCCGACCGCAGACAAAACCTCGATACCGACGCCGGCAGTGACGATGCCGAGGAAAACGCGGTCTGTTACCTGCAGGTCCTGCTCGCCGATGAACTCGGTTGCCTGGGCCGCGAGCGCATGATCGAGGACATGGATAACTGGGGTTACAGTTTCCGGCTCGGTTCGAGCAGGGCCTGGTTCGAGCAAGATGCCGAGGACGCGCTCGCCTGGCTAACCGGGCATGGACTGGTCGACCACGATCGACGCCCGCAATAC
>JAACFA010000063.1 GCA_009937625.1 Gammaproteobacteria bacterium
GCCAGGGTAAATCCGAGCGCATTGAGCGCGTGAGCGTTGTCCGGCTCGGTCTTGAGAATCGCCCGGATATCCGCTTCGAGTATATCGATGCGGCCGAGCTTTTCGGCCACCAGGGCACGCGCATACAACAAATCGCCGTTACCGGGAACAATCTCAAGCGCGGTGTTGAAAACCTCCATCGCCTCCGGATAGCGCCTCGCACCGCGCAACAGTTCACCCTTGGCAATATAGATCCGCACCAGCGAGCCGTCCGATTGGCTGCCCTTGAGCATCTCGTCCAGGTGCACTACGGCCTCGTCGATGCGTTCCAGCCGGCCCAGCATATCCGCGATTCGCAGACGTGCGTCGAACTTGTAATCGCCAACGAACACCTTGCTATACCACTCGATTGCGACCTCGTACAACCTGCGGTTTTCATTGATGCGGCCGAGGTAATACTGTGCCTCACCCTCGCGCTGATTGAGCCTGATCAGCATCATCATGTACTTTTCGGCATCGTCCAGGCGCTGCGACTCCAGCGACAGCAGGCCCAGCGTGTAGAGCAATTCGGCATCATCCGGCGACGCCTTGTGCAGCTTTTCGAACTCGACCCTGGCGGCCTCGTACTGCTTGACATCGACCAGCAAGCGCGCATAGGTCAGGCGCAGGTTCTGATCATCGGGACTGCTCTCCACGGCCTTGCGCAGACTGACGACTGCCTCGTCCGGGCGACCCAGCCTGAGCAGTATCTTGGCGCGCGCCGAGTGCACACCCTCGATTTCGACGATAGCCAGCGACCGATCCAGAAATCGTAGCGCTTCTTCCGAGCGGCCGTTTTGCGCAGCCAGCATACCGTGCAGATACTGGGCGTAGGCCCGCTCCGGGTACTCGAAGGCAATGCGCTGGGAAACCGCAAGTACGGTATTGGCATTCTTCTCGCGGGCCAGGATGCCCAACAGCGGCGGAAACAGTTCGGCATCGTCGAGTTCGCTGGTGCGGATCATCCCGTCGAGATAGGTGAATGCCTCCTGAATCTTGTCCTGGCGCACATAAATTGCAGCGATCACCTGGCGCGCCTCGACCCTGTTCGGATCCAGCTCGATCCAGCGTTGCGCGGCTTCCACGGCCGCCTCCAGGTTCTGCCCGTAAACGGCGACGCGCACCGCGCGTTCCGCAATCTCGGGGTTATCCTGCGAGCGTGCAACCTCCAGGTAGTGCTTTACAGCAAGCGCGGTATCGCCCTGGTTGAGCGCGATTTCGGCGACCATCAGGGAATAGGCGGCATCGGCCACCGGATCCTGCTGCGTCTTCAGGAGATTTACCTGTGACTGCTGCTGTCCGAGCAGCGATTTATCCTGGGAAGCCGCCTGTTGCAGACTGGCGCAGCCCGTCAGCAGCAACATGGCCGCACCAAGGATAAAGGAAGACTTGTACTTGACAGAGCTCAATCTCGTCTCCGTAGAGCTAAATAAAAGGAGTGTAGCATCTCGATCTAGGATTGTATTTAGCGTGATTTGTTCCCCAGGATGTTGTATTTGACAGGGTTATGCCCGAAAATCTCCTGTTGGCACCAAACCTTCCGTAACTCATGGCCTTATTGTCTCTTGGCATCAATCATTTAACCGCCCCGGTCGATATTCGCGAGAAAGTCGCGTTCGCGCCCGAGCAGATGAGCCAGGCCCTGCATGAATTACAGGACATTCCGGCGATCAACGAATCGGTCATTGTCTCGACCTGTAATCGCACCGAGATCTACTGCGACGCTTCGTCGGATTGCAGCGAAGTCATTGCCCACTGGCTGACCGCACATCACGGTATTAACGAAAACGGACTAACGCCCTATATTTACCAACACAGCGAACAGGAAGTCGCGCGCCACCTGTTCCGAGTAGCTTCCGGGCTGGACTCGATGGTGCTCGGTGAACCGCAGATACTGGGGCAGCTCAAGGACTCCTACGAAAAGGCG
The DNA here is from genome assembly GCA_009937625.1 of Gammaproteobacteria bacterium. Taxonomy (GTDB): domain Bacteria; phylum Pseudomonadota; class Gammaproteobacteria. The sequence continues at coordinate 1,946 of JAACFA010000063.1, forward strand.
CGCGGCGGCAATACCGTCAATGCAATCCTGGATCGACTGTTTCAACACTCCTTCAGCGTCGCCAAACGGGTGCGCACCGATACCGAAATCGGCTCGAACCCGGTATCGGTTGCATTTGCCGCGGTCAACCTGTCGAAGCAGATTTTTGGTAACCTTAGCCAGCTACACGCGCTGTTGATCGGCGCCGGAGAAACCATCGAGCTAGTCTCCCGGCATTTGAAAAGCCAGCATATCGGTTCGATAACGATTGCCAATCGCAGCGTCGAGCGCGCACAGTTGCTGGCCGAACAGATTGGTGCCGAGGCGGTGCAGATCAACGAGGTACCGGGGCAGCTGCCACGCGCCGATATCGTGATTTCCTCGACCGCCAGCCAGTTACCCATACTCGGAAAAGGCGCCACCGAATCAGCGCTAAAACAGCGCAAACGCCGTCCGATTTTCATGGTCGACCTGGCGGTGCCGCGCGACATCGAAACCGAGGTCGGCGACCTGCAGGATATTTACCTGTATACCGTGGACGACCTCAAAACCGTGGTCGACGAAAATCTGCGCGGGCGTGAACTGGCCGCCGAGGCGGCACAGGAAATCATTAACCTCGAGGTTAACGCCTTCAACCAGTGGCTGAAAACGCATCAATCGGCCGACCAGATTCGCCAGTTGCGCGACGGCGCCGAACTGATCAAACTGCAGGCACTCGAGAAAGCGCTGGCCCAGCTAAAAAACAACTCCGACGCCGAACAGGTGATAAAGCGTCTGGCCAATGAAATAACCAACAAATTGCTGCACCAACCCACCATCGAGATGCGTAAGGCGCTGCAAAGCGATGACGAAGAACGCATTCGCCTGCTCAAATCGCTGATCGCCCCCGACTCGCTATAACTTATGAAAGAATCACTGCTTAACAAGCTGGAGGCGTTGTGCGCCCGGCACGAAGAAATTGCCGGTTTACTGGCCGATATCGAAGTGATCAACGATCAGCATCGATTTCGCGGCCTGTCGATGGAGTACGCTCAACTCGAGGACGTGGTGAAAAAATTTACCGCGTTTCAGCAGGCGCATCAGGCGCTCGAATCCGCGCGCGAAATGCTGGACGAAGACGACGCCGAGATGCGCGAGCTCGCGCAGGAGGAAATCTCGGAAAATAGCGAGAAGATCGAAAAACTCGAAGTCGAGTTGCAGAAGCTGCTGCTGCCGAAAGATCCTAACGACAGCGCTAACGTGTTTCTGGAGATTCGCGCCGGCACCGGTGGCGACGAGGCGGCGATCTTCGCCGGCGACCTGTTTCGTATGTATAGCCGTTTCGCCGAATCGAAGAAATGGCAGCTCGAGGTCCTGAACAGCAGTGAAGGCGAACACGGTGGCTACAAGGAAATCATCGCGCGCATTGTCGGCGATGGCGCCTACTCGCAGCTGAAATTCGAATCCGGCGCGCACCGCGTACAGCGGGTGCCCGAAACCGAGTCACAGGGCCGGGTTCACACCTCTGCCGCCACCGTGGCGATCATTCCGGAAAGTGAAGAAATACAGATGATCGAGATTAACCCGGCCGACCTGCGTATCGACACCTTCCGCGCCTCCGGCGCCGGCGGCCAGCACGTCAACAAGACCGACTCCGCGATACGCCTGACGCATCTGCCCACCGGCACCGTGGTGGAATGCCAGGACGAGCGTTCGCAGCACAAGAACAAGGCGCGCGCGATGTCGCTACTGCAGGCGCGGATTTACGACGCCGAGAAACAAAAACAGGAAGCGGAGCAGGCCGCCGAGCGCAAGTCCCTGGTCGGTGGCGGCGATCGTTCGGAACGCATCCGCACTTACAACTTTCCGCAGGGGCGGATGACGGATCACCGTATCAACCTGACGCTGTATAAGCTCGACGAAATCATGCAGGGCAACCTCGCACAGGTCGTCGACCCGCTATTGCACGAGTACCAGGCGGAACAACTCGCTAGCCTTTCCGACGACGATCGCGGATTGAATTAAGCAGTCCAACCGTACGAGATGGTTTAGTCCGCGGCTGGTTTGTTCTGAAGGAATTTTGCCAGGTGAGACTGAATCCTGATACAAGATTCAGGGCTGTCGCCCTCGAATTTCGTCATTTACGCACAATCTTCAGCTTGTCTTCGCCGCGCAGAACTGACTTGTCGTAGGTTTCAGCTTTAATCCGAATGGTGTAATCGCCCTCGTCGACCCTGAAGCCAGTGGTGCGCACATCACACAGCAAATCGATGTAACCGTCGGCGTTGAGGTCCAGCTGGCGACACAGGCTTTTATCGGACTTGCCCACCAGCATTACGCCTACGCCCTCGAGCCTGATCGTGCGCGGATTGATCGCATTGACGTCGAGTCCAGCCGAACCCATTATCGCGAGCGGAATAACGCGGCCCGATTTAGTGGACAGGACGTTTTCCTCGCTGTCGGGCATGATATCGATCTGCATCGACGCCGACTCGTCACCTCCAAATAGTCCGCTCGCCTGCGCTACCTCGACGCCCGGTGACGCACTCAGACCGGGCATGCAGTAACAGGCAGCCAGAAAACCAATCAAATTGACCCGATATTGAATGTTCATGTCGCTACGATACTTAATCATCGCATGATGATACCTTGATATTCCCCTTAACTATGGACTCCGGCATGGATCTCAACAACCGGATCGCCCGCCAGCAGCATGGTAGCACTAATCGAACAGCTTGCGTCCGCTCCCCGGCAATGCGCACAAATATGCGAGCATTCACCAAACAGTCTGTTCTGAAGGTTTCTGGCGGCGCGAGGGAATCAAGTGCAAGGCAAAATTTGGCGCAATAGCGCGAGCAATACATACAAGTATGCGAGCGTTTTGCGCCAAATTTTAACGCCGCAATTGATTCCCTCGCGACGTCAGAAAAAGAGAGGCCGTCCCTGGCCACGTGATATCATCAATAGTTCGGGGGAGGAGGTATTGATGCACACGGTAGTAATATATAGGTCATTCCCCCAATTTCCATAGTGAAACAGTTCATAGTGCATGAGTGAACAAATCGACACCGCGGTCCGCTGGGCTACAAAACAGCTCGAATCCTGCAGTGATAGCCCGCGCCTCGACGCCGAACTGTTACTCGCCCACTGCCTCGATAAACCTCGCAGTCACCTTTACGCCTGGCCGCAGCAGACGCTCACCGAAGCCTGCTGGCAACGCTTCCAGGCGCTGGTGCAACAGCGCCTGTTGCCGACTCCCGTAGCCTACCTGCTGGGCCGGCGCGAATTTTTTTCGATGGAGTATGCGACAACACCGGCGGCGCTGGTACCCAGGGCCGAAACCGAGCTGCTGGTCGAGCTCGCCCTGCGCGAAATCCCGCAAGATCGGGCGCTGCGGATATGCGATCTGGGCACCGGCAGCGGAATTATCGCCATTACCATAAAAAAGCAGCGCCCGCTGACAAGCTTCTGGGCCACCGACGTCGACCCGGCCTGCCTGGCTCTCGCCCGCGAGAACGCGCTGCGCCACGAGGTCGAGATCGAATTTATCGAATCCGACTGGTACCAAAGCCTGCCGGCCGGGCTCCGCTTCGACCTGATTCTGTCTAATCCACCATACGTCGCTGCCGACCATCCTTTTCTCGCGCAAGGCGACCTGCCGGCGGAACCGGCCATCGCGCTAAGCCCCGGGGCAAGCGGTCTCGAAGCGCTCGAGATTATTATTGCCCGGGCGCCAGATTATCTCGAGCCGGGCGGCATGCTGATCGTGGAACACGGCTACGATCAGGAGGCCGCGGTAGCCGCGCTGCTGCGCGCCGCTGGATTCGAACAGATCCGCTGCGAGTCGGACCTCAATGATTTGCCGCGCGCCAGCATCGCCCGCCTGCCCAAACCCCGCTAGTCCGCAAAAGCCCTTCGTTTTCCGGCCTCGCACCACCCGCCTCGTCCGGGAGTTTCTGGCGTCGCGAGCGCCGCGAGAGCAAGGCGGAATTTTGCGCGATGGCGCGAGCAGTACAAACTGATACGCGAGCGTCTCGCGCAAAATTCCAACGCCGCTATCGCGACGCGCAGCAGCCAGAAACATTTGAAAATGGTGCGGGGTGGGCGTAGGCTTTCTCCATGGAAGACGCCGACCGCTATCGTTGTCGCCACATCTATCTCAAGCAAAGTGATGACCTGGAGCTCCAGGCCCATGCCGCCTGCGCCGCGCTTGCCAACCTCGAAGGCATCCTGCTCGCCGCGCCGCACAGCGAACACAGCGTTCATGTCGTTTATTCGCTCGACACGCTGTCGTTCGAACTTGTCATCGAACTGCTGATGGAGCTGAATTTCGAGATGGATAACTCCTTCCTGATGTCGTTACGCAACACGCTTTATTGTTACCTCGAAGACACGGCACGCGACAAGATGCAAATCGAGGCGCCTGAAGATCAGCCCAGTGACAACGAGAGCGCCGAAATCCCGCACCCGGATAACGATCAATACTGGGAAGACTACCACTAGATGTATGCGATAACGCTGGTCGATATTGCGGTCGCATTCATACCGGTACTCGTGACCCTGGTGATCATTTTTTACTGGTCCAGCAGCCTCAGAAACGCCAGCTTCGCAATCCTTCGCATGCTAATTCAGCTATTGCTGATCGGTTATGCCCTGGAATTTATTTTCAACGCCAACAACCCATGGATAATTCTCGCGGTGCTGAGCTTCATGCTGGCCGCGGCCAGCTGGATTGCGCTCGGCGCGTTGCCGGTCGAACGCTCTACCCTGCTGGTTTACAGCCTGCTCGCGATTGCCGGCGGCGGCATCATCAACCTCGTGTTGATTACGCAGGCGGTGCTGCACGTCAACCCCTGGTATCAACCGGCGGTCATGATTCCACTCGCCGGAATGATATTTTCGAACTCGATGAACAGTGTCAGTCTCGCCGGCGAGCGCCTCTATAGCGAGCTCAGCCACCATAACGACTATGCGCGCGCCCGCAACACCGCCTTCCAGGCGGCGATGATTCCGATTACCAATTCACTGTTTGCCGTCGGCCTGGTTTCGCTGCCCGGGATGATGACCGGCCAGATCCTGGCCGGCACTTCGCCCCTGATTGCCGCGCGTTACCAGATCATCGTCATGTGCATGATTTTCAGCTCTGCCGGAATATCGACCGCCATCTTCCTGTGGTTGATTCATGGCCGCAGCATGCGGCAGGCCGCGAGTAGCAACGTTGAATAATGTGGCTCGTTCTCACCATAATTGCCGTAATTCCGCTCGCCATACTGATTTACCTGGCTACCCTGAACGGCGGTTTTCAAATCCGGCGCAGCCTCGAAATCGCCACACCTGGTAAAACCGTATTTTCCGCCGTAGTCGATTTGAAATCCTGGCCAGAATGGAGCCCATGGTTGATTCACGAACCGGATGCCCTAATTAGTTTCAGCGACGATTACCAGCTCGAGGGCGGGGCTTATAGCTGGGACGGCAAGCTGGCAGGCGCCGGCACGGTGACGCATCTGAGCATCAACCCGCATCGCAGAATTGATCAACGGTTAAGTTTTTCAAGGCCGTTTAAATCGATCGGCCAGGTCTTGTGGGAATTCGAGGAGCATGGCGATCGAACGCTGGTAACCTGGGAAATGAGCGGTCGCCTGCCGTTTTTGTTGCGCTATATGGCGCGGCGAATGGAGCCGGTGATCGGGCGCGACTTTGACCTTGGGCTTGCCCTGCTAAACGGTTATCTGGACAGTGCCGCCCCGCATCCGTCGATCACCTTTGCCGGTACCCGGGAGCTGGAAGATTTCAGCTACTGGGGAATTCCCTGTATCGGAAATTTGCGCCAACTCGAAGCCACGCGCCAGGCGAGCATCGAAACTTTGACCGCGGCGGCTGCGGGTAAAGCCGGGCTGGCGTTAACCCTTTACCAGCAGTTTGATCCGCTGGCATCGCACTACCGGGCCGAAGTAGCGATACCGATAACCAACATTCAAAGGTGGGCGTTACTTCCAGATGACACTGGATGGTGACCACAGGTTTCTGCCGCTGGGCTGGTACGCGCTCTACCGCCACTGCCGCATGCGGCGCCTGAAACTGGACAAGGCGCGGCCAGCGCTCGAGATTTACCACGACGATCCCGCCAAAACCACTGATAGCAACCAGATCACGACCGCGCTCTATCTACCGATCAGGTAACAACGCCGGCGCCAATCCAGCAATAGTTTACCCCCAGTTGCGCACCACGACGGGCAGGATTTATCAGGCTAGAACGATGCGCCCCGCAACCCTGCGATCCTTCAGCATCTGCAGCGCGGCCGGCAGTTCGCTAAACGGCCGGGTATGGCTGATCCGCGGCTGGATCTGACCCGACGCCAGTAACTCGGTTAGTCGCGCCCATTGGCTCGAGATAAGCCCGGGATTCCTGACGCAGGTAAGACCGAAAGAAGACCCCAGAATACTCTGGTGCCTGACGAGCAGCTGGTTCAGGCGCAGCGAGGGTATTTTGCCCGAAGCGAATCCAAGCACGATGACCCGGCCGCCATAATTAAGCACCTGCAGCGACTCTTCGAAAAAGCCGCCACCCACCGGGTCAACAATGACGTCGACACCATCGGCAACCACTGACTGGATATCTTTATGCAGAATTCGCGAACGCGAAGAAACAATATGATCGGCGCCACAGGCGAGCGCAATTTTTTCCTTGGCGCTGTCACCGACGCAGGCCACTACCACGGCACCCCGCTGCTTGGCGAGTTCCACGCAAGCGGTACCGACAGCGCCCGCGGCACCGCCGACCAGAACCACCTCGCCCGCGGACAGTTGTGCACGCTCCAGCGCGAGTTCGGCCGAGCCGTAGGAAACCGGGAACGCGGCGGCATCAGCGACCGGAATCGATTCCGGAATGGCAACAACCTGCGCCACGGGCGCGACGACTTTGTCTGCGTATCCACCGTGTTTAACGTAAGCGGCCACCTTGTCACCGACACCGAGCGACTCCACAGCTGAACCCAGGCGCGTGACTCTACCGGCAACCTCTATCCCGGGCACAAACGGGAGTTCAGGACGCACCTGGTATCGCCCCGAGATCAGTAACAGGTCGGCGAAATTTACGCCGCAGGCCTTGACCGTAATTTCGACCTCGCCATCGGCAGGCTCGGGATCGGGCATATTGCCCAGTTCCAGCTGGTGGGGCCCACCCCATGTCATGCATTTCCAGGCGCGCATCTCTCCTCCCGGGTTTAATGCTCACCGCCAATAGCGGTGTCAGTCGGTCAGTCTTTACAAAACGTAACCCGTGGTCAAGCCGGGTGATCTATTTTCACGCAAGGCGGGGTTTTGCGCGATGGCGCGAGCAGTACATACCGGTACGCGAGCGTCTCGCGCAAAAGCCCAACGCGGCTATGGCAAGCGCAGCAGCTCAGCGGGCAAAAAAAAAGGCCGGCTTTTCAGCCGGCCTAAGTCGTAATCGACAATTATAACCAAAGGAGGACATCGTGAGAGAGGTTAGATGTTCTTAACCCTTAACACAGTTCTATATATAGGACAAGTTTCAGGAAAAACCAGTAAAATTTCGATAAACGGTAGAAAAAACAGTGGATCTGGGCGCGTTATTTGATCTTTTTTGTTATTAATAAGCCATAAGATATTGTTTTATATGGTAAATTTAACAAAACACATGAAAATCCGCTTTTAGAAAAAAAATTCGAAATTTTTATTTCCGCGTCAATCGACGTATCAGGCTCGAGGTATCCCAGCGGCCTCCTCCCATCTCCTGCACTTCGCCATAAAAGTCGTTAACAATCCGAGTAATCGGCAACTCGGCGCCGTTTCTATCGGCCTCCTCGAGGCATATCCCGAGGTCCTTGCGCATCCAGTCGACCGCGAACCCAAACTCGAACTCGTCGTCAAGCATGGTTTTACCGCGATTTTCCATTTGCCACGATCCGGCGGCACCTTTTGAAATAACGTCGACAACCTTGTGGCCGTCGAGACCGGCGCGTTGCGCAAAGTTAAGACCTTCGGATAGACCCTGCACCAGGCCTGCAATACAAATCTGGTTGACCATTTTGGTTAACTGGCCGGCACCGACGTCGCCGAGCAACTCCGCCGCGCGCGCGTAGCTCATGATAACCGGTCGCACCGCGTCGAACGCCGCCTGGTCGCCACCAGTCATCACCGTTAGCACCCCGTTTTCAGCGCCCGCCTGGCCGCCCGAAACCGGCGCATCCAGAAACGGCACATGAGATTTTTCTGCTATTTCGCGCGCCACATTCGCCGACGCCGTCGTATGATCCACCAGGATTGCGGAATCCTTACACCCGGCAAGCGCGCCGTCGTCACCGTAAACCACCGAACGCAGGTCATCGTCGTTACCGACACACATGAACACGAAATCGGCGTCTTCGGCGGCCTCGCGCGGGGTTAACGCGAAATCACCCGCGTATTCCTGGCACCACTTTTCGGCTTTCGCGGCGGTCCGGTTATAGACCCTGGTTTGATAACCGGCATTGGCGAGATGCCCAGCCATCGGATAACCCATGACGCCAAGCCCGATGAAGGCGACTTTTTGCTTGCTCATATCTACTCCTGGTAATTAATGCAGCGGCAATTCTACACGAGGGCAGGATTGAGCGCTTTCGTTTTGATGCTTCAGGCAGGCTGCAGGTTGGCCATGCTCGCGATCAGCCATTTGCTACCAGCGGCCTCGAAGTTCACCTGTACCCGCGACTGCGGACCCTGCCCCTCGAGATTCAGCACGATACCGTCACCGAATCGCGCGTGGTTGACGCGTTGACCGACAAAGAGACCGGTATCGGCCTCGGCGCGCTCGCGATGCATGCTCGGCGCGGCCTGCACCCCGGGACGGGTAAACCTGGCCTTCGGCCGAACTTCCTGAATCAGGTCATCAGGGATTTCGCGCACAAACCGTGACAGCATGTTATAACTCTCGCCGCCATAGAGTCGCCGCACCTCGGCGCTGGTCACCACCAGCTGTTCACGCGCACGCGTGATACCCACATAGCAAAGGCGGCGCTCTTCTTCCATGCGCCCGGGCTCCTCGCTGGAACGCTGATGCGGGAACAGGCCCTCCTCCATGCCGACCAGGAACACCAACGGAAACTCGAGCCCCTTTACCGAGTGCATCGTCATCAACTGCACGCAATCCTCCCAGGCGTCGGCCTGGCCCTCGCCCGCCTCCAGCGCGGCATGCGCGAGAAACGCATCGAGCGTCGACATGTTCTCCTCGATCAGCGCATCGTGCTGAAAGTTCTTACCGGCGCCGACCAGCTCCTGCAGGTTCTCGATGCGCGACTGCCCTTTCTCGCTGCGGTCCTTCTGGAAATGCGCTTCGAGCCCGCTCATTTCGATAATGAGCTTGATCTGTTCGCCGAGCGGTAACTCGGCGAGCTCGGCCGTCAAGCGACGCACCAGGTCGATATAGCCCTGCAGCGCGCTGCGCGCGCGCGAGGTCAACTGGTCTAATCCCACCAGTTCCAGCGAAGCCGTCCACAGCGTTGCCGAGCTGGCGCGCGCGTGGTGACGGATCTCGTCGATCGTTTTCTGCCCGATGCCGCGAGGGGGATGGTTGACGGTGCGCTCGAACGCGGTATCCGCTGTCGGGCTCGAAATCATCCGCAGGTAGGCGAGCGTATCCTTGATCTCGGCGCGCTCGTAGAAGCGCAACCCGCCGTAGACGCGATACGGAATACCGCGCATCACCAGGGCTTCTTCAAACTGCCGCGACTGCGCGTTGGAGCGATACAGCACCGCAACTTCATTGCGGCTGCGCCCCTGCTCGACCCAGTTTTCGATGCGATCGATGACGAAGCGAGCCTCGTCCTTCTCGTTGTAGGCCGAGTAAAACATGATCGGCTCGCCGGCATCGCTCTGGGTCCACAATTCCTTGCCGAGGCGCGACTGGTTGTTATCGATCAGCGCGTTGGCGGCTTTCAGTATGGTGCCGGTGGAGCGGTAGTTCTGCTCCAGTCGAATCACCCGAGTATTGGCAAAATCCTGCTCGAAATGGTGGATATTCTCGATCCGCGCGCCGCGCCAGCCATAAATCGACTGATCGTCATCGCCGACCACGAAAACCGGCGTGTCGCTACCCGCCATGAGCCGCAGCCAGGCGTATTGAATCGCGTTGGTGTCCTGGAATTCGTCGACCAGGATATGCCGGAAGCGGCGCTGGTAGTGTTCGCGGATGTCGTCGTTATCGCGAATCAGTTCGAGCACACGCAACAACAGCTCCGCGAAATCGACGACGCCGGCACGCTCGCATTGATCCTGATACAGGCGGTATATTTCGAGCATTTGCTGCTGGATCGGATCCTGGCCGGGATCGATATGCGACGGCCGCAGGCCTTCATCCTTGTTGTGATTGATAAACCATTGCGCCTGTTTGGGCGGCCAGCGCGCCTCGTCCAGGTCGAGCTGACGCACCACGCGCTTGACCATGCGCAACTGGTCGTCACTGTCGAGTATCTGGAAACCCTGCGGCAGTCCGGCCGCCTCGTAATGCAGGCGCAGCATGCGATGCGCGAGCCCGTGAAAGGTGCCAACCCACATCGCTGCAGCTGAAATACCGAGCAGAGACTCCACCCGCGCGCGCATCTCGCTGGCGGCCTTATTGGTAAAAGTCACGGCAAGCACGCTAAAGGGCGACAGACCGTCGACCTCGCAGGCCCAGGCGATGCGATGCGTCAGCACGCGAGTCTTGCCGCTGCCGGCACCGGCAAGTATCAGCAAATGTCCGGGCTCGGCGCTAACCGCTTCGCGCTGGCGTTCGTTCAGGGAATCTATGAGGTGGGATACGTCCATTAAGGGCAGGCTGCAAACACTAGCAGGCATTGTAACAATTCGTGATTCGCACGTAAGCAGCAAACTTGAAAATATGGGCGACATTCCCGCCTGGATCTGCGCGCCAAGACTAACATCCAGTAACCGGGACAATGGAAATGATCAGACAATTTATAAAGAAACCGGGTACCCGCCGTGGAGTTTCCGGGATGAATGACGACTACTAGATATACCCGTCGAGTATTCGTCCGACCATCGGGGATTCGTCGGCGATTTGCTGGTAGGTATCGATTGCGCGCCGGTTTTCGGGACTGATCTGCAAATTGTGACCGGGGCGGTAAGAGCGGTCGCTTACCGTATCGAGCAGTTCACCGCAGTAGACATAACTCGGGCGTTGCTGCTGGCGCGCATCGCGAAAACCGTCACCACTATCCTCGACCGGATTAACGGGCAGGGTCGCTGTCCGTTCCAGGCTGGTGGGGAAGTGCATGGATTTAGCCGGGATTATGTAGTTCACAAATCATGCTCGCAGCTTATAGCCCAACATTTCATATTTTAAATACTTTATCGCCGGATCGTTAAAAAATTGGCGGCTGCGCTCAATTATCCCATTTTTCTTGAGCAAGTCTGTCACTTTTCCGGGCTTCGACCCACTTTTCGCCTTGGCCGCTGGCCTCTTTCTTCCAGAAAGGCGCCTCGGTTTTAAGATAATCCATAATGAATTCGCAGGCGGAGAAAGCATCGCCCCGATGAGCGCTCGCCACCATGACCAGCACGATTTGATCGGCCGGTTTGAGCGCGCCAATTCGGTGAATAATGGCCAGATCAATGACCTGCCAACGCTCGCTGGCCCGCATGGCGATGCCCTCGAGCGCTTTCTCGGTCATGCCCGGGTAATGCTCTAGCGTCATTTGCTGCAAGGGATCGCCTTCGAGGTCACGCACCAGGCCGAGGCGCTGCAGCTCGACGCTGTCGAAATCTTCCTGCTGGACCCTGATAATCACCCCGACCTCACTCGAAAAACTGCGCAAATGGCAGGTAGTTGACGACTTCCCCCCGCGAGACGGTTTGCTGTTCAGCAATCTCGACGAAACCATCGGCCCACACGGTCGAGGTCAAAACTCCCGAGTCCTGGTTTGGGTAAATCTGCACCACGGTCTGGTTATCACTGTCGCGCGCCAATCGTGCCCGCAGAAACTCGCGGCGGCTATCGGGTTTCGGCCAGTCGAAATCGGCCTTCACCGGCAGCGCGATCGGCTTGCGCCAGCCGCGACCCTGCATGATCTGGATAACCGGGCACACGAACAGGCAAAAGGTCGCAAACACGGATACCGGGTTTCCCGGCAATCCCATGAAGGCGGTGCCGTCGATCTGCCCGTAGGCGAGCGGTTTACCCGGTTTAATGCCGATACGCCACATGCGCAGCTCGCCGAGCTCCTCGATCGCGATACGCACATGATCCTCCTCGCCCACCGAAACGCCCCCGCTGGTCACCACCAGGTCGGCCCGGATCGAGGCATGCTGCATCGCTTCTTTGGTCGCCGCCAGCGTGTCGCCAACCAGCCCCAGGTCAACAATTTCGCAACCCATCGCGGCCAGCAGACCATGCAGGGTGTAGCGGTTCGAATCGAAAATTTTGTGCGCGGCCAGGGTTTCACCCGGCTCGATCAACTCGTCTCCGGTGAAAAACATGCCGACCCGCACCGGTTCGTATACCGGCAGGGTTTGCAGGCCGACCGAAGCGGCCAGGCCGATATCCTGGGCGCGTAAACGGCAACCCCGGGCCAGAATGCGGGTGCCGTTTTTGATGTCATTGCCGGCAGGGCGAATATTGCTGGTAACGTCGGGGTGTATTTCAAAGCTGATTTTCCCGTCGGCAGCCGTCACCTGTTCCTGCATGATGACGAGATCGGCGCCGGCGGGTACCGGCGCACCGGTAAATATGCGCGCCGCGGTACCGGGGACCAGGGGCTCAGAGGCGGTGCCGGCTGGAATACGCTGCGAAACCGGTAACGCGCCGCTTGCTCCCAAGGCCAGGTCCGCGCGCCTGATCGCGTAGCCATCCATCGCGGACATGGCACAACCCGGCACATCGATCGCAGACTCGATATCCTCGGCGAGCACCGAACCCAGGGCGGCGCGCAACTCGACCTCGGCGACCCTGCCGATCGGGGCTATACCGCCGGTTAATTGCGCCAGCGCATCATCGTAGGCCAGCAGGCCTGGTGTATCGCAGGAGTTCATAGCCATTTATTAGAACGCAGCACCCCTATTCAGGCAACCTGTTCCTGTCTCCCGGTCAACCGACATCGGTGTAATCCTGGCGCTCGCCGATCCAGTTGCGCAACAATTCGGCGCGCTCCGAGGTATATTCCGGTTGCTGCATCATTTTCGCCAACTCTTCCGCCTGTGGAAACCATTTCTGGTCGCGCATCAGGTCGGCGATTCGAAAGCTCATCTCGCCGGTTTGGCGGGTACCGAGGACCTCGCCGGCGCCGCGTATTTCCAGGTCCTTCTCCGCGATGGCAAATCCGTCCTGGGTGGAACGAATTATTTCGAGTCGTTTGCGCGCGAGCTCGGACAGGCTGTTTTTGACCAGCAGGATACAAAAACTTTCGCGCGCACCGCGTCCGACCCGACCGCGTAACTGGTGTATCTGCGCCAGCCCGAGGCGTTCCGGATTTTCGATGATCATGATGCTGGCATTGGGCACGTCGACACCGACCTCGATCACCGTGGTCGCCACCAGGATATGCGTCGTCCCCTGCTTGAAGGCCATGATCGCGGCTTCCTTTTGTTTCGGCTTCATGCGGCCGTGAACCAGGCCGATAGACAGTTGCGGCAGCTGCTGGCAGAGCGTTTCATAAGTCATCTCGGCTGCCTCGCACTGTAGGGCTTCCGACTCTTCGATCAGGGTGCAGACCCAGTAGACCTGCCCGCCGCCGGCGCAGGATTCGGCTACTCGCTGGATCAGGCTAGCGCGCTGCTGCTCGGAAACGATCGAGGTTGTCACCGGCTTGCGGCCCGGCGGCAGCTCATCGATCTGCGAGTAATCGAGATCGGCGTAAATCGACATTGCCATGGTGCGCGGGATCGGCGTCGCGGTCATGATTAGCTGGTGTGGCATTTCATCGTCGCGTGTCTTGCGTTGCAGCGCCAGTCGCTGATCGACGCCGAATCGATGCTGCTCGTCGAAAATGATAAACCCGAGGCGTTTGAACTCGACGCTGGCCTGGAACAGGGCATGGGTGCCGATCACGACCTGGGCCTCGCCGGATTCGATCATGGCGGTCTTGTGCTCTCGTTTCTTGCCCTTGTCGGCCCCCATCAGGTTGACCACGCCGATGCCGAGCGGTTCTAGCCACTGCCGGAAATTCTGGTAGTGCTGCTCGGCCAGGATTTCGGTCGGCGCCATCAGCGCCGCCTGGTAACCCGATTCGGTTACCGGCAGGCAGGCGAGCGCCGCGACCACGGTCTTGCCGGAGCCCACATCGCCCTGCACCAGGCGGATCATTGGTTTGCCGCTGGCGAAGTCCCGCATTAAATCGGCCAGCACGCGCTGCTGCGCGCCGGTTAGTTCAAACGGCAACGCGTGCGCCAGTTTATCGCGCAGCCCGTCATCCGGGCTAATCGCGGGTGTCTTGCGGCTGCGAATCTGGCGCCGGCGCTCGAGCAGCGCGAGCCGATGCGCGGCCAGCTCTTCGACGATAAAACGAAACTGCGCCGGGTGCCGGTTGCTGGCAATCAGCTCGCTGTCGCGCTTGCTTTCGGGGCGGTGCAGACGCAGCATGGCCGAACCGATATCGGGAAAATCGTTCTGATCGAGCCAGTCCTGCGGCAGGGTTTCGGCGAGGCCATCGGTTTGCAGCTTGTCGATGACCTGCGCCAGGATACGCTTGATCGATAGCTGATGCAGACCCTCGGTGGTCGGATAAATCGGGGTCAGAGTCTGCGGCAAGGGCGCCGGCTGCTCGCTAACGAGGAGCTCGCACTCGGGATGTATCATTTCGAGCTCGCCCTGGGCGCTTCTGACTTCGCCGAAACAACGCAACCAGTTGCCCTTCTCGAACAGTTTTTGCTGATTCGCGTTAAAGTAAAACAGACGCACCGCGACCACGCCGGTATTGTCGGCAAGCTTGGCGACGAGCACACGCCGCGAACGACCCTGGCGGCGAAAGTGTACGCCGGTGTGCAGCACTTCGGCTTCGATCTGGGCGCGTTGCCCCGGCTGCAGGGAACCGACCGGGCTGATGAAGGTACGGTCTTCGTAGCGCAGCGGCAGATGGAACAACAGGTCGCGCTGGGTTTTCAGACCGAGCTTTTGCAGTTTTTCCGCGACCCTGGGACCCACTCCCTTCAGGTAGCGCAGGCCCTGTTCCGACCAGTGTTCCATTCCATCTCTATTCGACCAGCAGCGCTAGTCGATGACCAGTACCGCGTCCATTTCGACGCCCACACCCTTGGGCAAGGCGGCGACACCGATCGCGGCGCGCGCCGGGTAAGGTTGCTGGAAATAGGTCGCCATGATTTCGTTGACGGTAGGAAAATTGCCGAGATCGGTGAGAAAAATATTGAGCTTGACGACGTCGGCCAGGCTGCCGCCGGAAGCCGCTGCCACCGCCGCGAGGTTATCGAATACCCGGGTGATCTCGGCTTCGATACCGCCACCAACAACCTCCATGCTGGCGGGGTCGAGCGGAATCTGCCCGGAAATATAAACCGTATTGTCGACTTTCACCGCCTGCGAATAGGTGCCGATAGCCTGCGGTGCGTTATCTGTTTGAATAATGGTCTTCGCCATGGAATAGCCTCCAGCTCAAAGATGACGGATTATGCGGGTATTCGACAAGCCCGCAATACTTATCTGCGCCAGATGCGATTGACCACCGGCAGCGAACGCAGTTTCTTCATGATACGCGCCAGATGTATACGATCGGTCACGGTAACCACGAACTCGATGGTCGAGATGCGGCCATCCTTTTCGGTCAGGTTGACATGCTCTATGTTGGACGCCATGTTGGAAATCGTTGCCGCGAGCGTCGCCAGCACGCCGCGTTGGTTAGCCACCTGTACCCGCATGTAAGCGAGGTACTCGCCCTCGACGTGCTCGGACCACTGCACCGAGAGCTGCCGGTCTTCCTTGCCGCGCTCGGTAATATTAGGACAGCCACGCTGGTGAATCACGATGCCCTTGCCGGAAGACACGAAACCAGTGATCGCGTCACCCGGCACCGGTCGGCAGCATTTCGCGAACGAGACCACCATGCCCTCGGTGCCCTTGATCGCCAGCGGCTTGCCGGCATCGTCGAATGAAGTCGTATCGTCCTCGATATCGTACATGGCCTTGGCCACCAGGCTCGAATTCCGGTTTCCGAGCCCGATTTCGGCGAGCAGTTCCTTTTGATCTTTCATATGGTACTGATCGAGCACTTTCTTGAACTTCGCCTTTGGAATCGCGACTTCTCTCCCCTTGATCTGGCTCACCGACTGTTGCAGCAACCGCTGCCCGAGCGCAATTGCCTCGGCTTTCTGCAACGACTTCAGAAAATGGCGGATATTGGTGCGCGCCTTCGCGGTATTGACAAAGTCGAGCCAGCTCGGATGGGGCCGGCTGGCTTCCGAACAGATGATTTCGATGGTCTGGCCGTTGTAGAGGCGGCTGCTGAGCGGCGACATCTGGTAATCGATGCGGGCCGCGACACAGGTGTTGCCGACGTCAGTATGCACCGCGTAGGCGAAATCGACCACGGTGGCGCCGCGCGGTAACTTCTTGATATCGCCCTTGGGCGTAAAGACGTAAATTTCGTCCGGAAACAGGTCGACCTTGACGCTTTCAAGGAACTCCTGCGAGCTACCCGACTTCTGCTGCATTTCCAGCAGGTTCTTGAGCCACTCGAGCGCTCGGCCCTGTGCGCTTGTGGTACCGGCCTCGCCTTCCTTGTAAATCCAGTGCGCGGCAATTCCCGACTCGGCGAAGTGATCCATCTCCTCGGTGCGGATCTGCACCTCGATCGCAACCCCGTGCGGCCCGAACAGGCTCGAGTGCAGCGACTGGTAACCGTTGGTTTTCGGGATCGCGAGGTAATCCTTGAACCTGCCCGGCAGCGGTTTGTAAAGATTGTGCATGACGCCCAGTACGCGATAACAGTCATCCACCGACTGGGTCAGAATCCGCACACCGAAAACGTCGGTGATCTCCTTGAAACTGAGCTTTTTCTCCTTCATCTTGCGGTAGATGCTGTGGATGTTTTTCTGCCGGTACTTGACCGCGGCCTCGATATTGGTTTCCTTTAGGCGCTGCTTGATCGCGGCTTCGATGGTATTGAAGATTTCCTTGCGATAGCCGACGACCTCCTTGCAGGCGCTATCGATCGCGCGGTAGCGCATCGGGTAGGCCGCCTTGATCGACAGGTCCAGCAGCTCGTGGCGCATTTTGAAAATGCCGAGCCGGTTCGCAATCGGTGCGTAGATATCCATGGTTTCCTGGGCGATACGGCGGCGCTTGTCGGGACGCATCGCATCCAGCGTGCGCATGTTATGCAGGCGGTCGGCGAGCTTGATGATGATCACGCGAATATCCTTCACCATCGCCAGCATCATCTTGCGGAAGTTTTCCGCCTGCGCCTCTGCCTTGCTGCGAAAGTCGATTTGCGTCAGCTTGCTGACTCCGTCGACCAGCTCGGCAACCTCTTCACCGAACTGCTCGGCGATCTGCTCCTTGGCGGTGGGAGTATCTTCGATGACGTCATGCAGGATCGCGGCGATGATGCTCTTGCTGTCCATGCGCATTTCGGCGAGGATGCGCGCCACCGCGACCGGGTGGCTGATATAGGGTTCGCCCGAGACCCGGCTCTGGCCCTCGTGGGCTTCGGCGCCGACCAGGTAGGCCTGGTAGATTTCCTGCACCTGCGCCGGTTCTAGATATACCTCGAGCTCGCTGCAAAGCTCGGAAATACGGGTCTTGTCATCGCTCGCGCTGACATCGCCGGCAATGACCTCGAACAGATTGGCGTAGTTCGCCCCCATCTAAATTGCTATATGACCCATCAGCTTAAGACAATGGGGTTTTATAACATATTTACAAGCTACAGGCCCACTATCGCGGCAACGCGCGAGCGGGCTCGTGAAACGGGAAAAGTTATTAAAAAAGAGTGCCTTACTCGGGAGCTTCTTCGGCTTCCATGCTGGCCTGGGCAATCTGGCGGATCAGGTCGTCGTCGGTGGCGATTTTTTCGATTTCGGCCTGGGCTTCCATTTCATCCATCGAAGACGCGTTGATCAGATTCTCGGCAATTTCGCGCAATGCCAGGACCGTCGGCTTGTCGTTCTCGGGCGGGACCAGCGGATCTGCGCCCTGCGAAATTTGACGGGCACGCCGCGCCGCCAGTAACACCAGGTCAAAGCGATTTTCGACGTGCTCGAGACAGTCTTCTACGGTAATTCGCGCCATTGCTTAGCTCTCGATCCAAAAAAGGGGCGCAATCATAGCTAAAAACGCGCTAAATCTAAAGGTTTTACTGTAAAAAAACTATTCCTTTTCGGGCGGTATCGATTCGATCAGCGCCTGGTTCTTGAGCTCTTGCCGCGCCAGCGTCAACCCCTGGGTGTGGATGATCGCATCGAGGTCGAACAGCGCCTGCTCGAAACGGTCGTTGATCACCAGGTATTCGGCATCGTGGTAATGCGACATTTCGCGATCGGCGTCGCGCATGCGACGTTCGATGGTTGCCTCGTCATCGGTGCCGCGCGCACGTAACCGCTGCTCCAGCTCGGTGCGCGATGGCGGCAGGATAAAGATGCCGACGGTTTCCGGCATCTTCGCCTTGACCTGGCGCGCGCCCTGCCAGTCGATTTCCAGGATGACGTGTTTGCCGCTGGCCAGTAATTTGTCGACCGAGGCGCGTGCGGTGCCGTAAAAATTGTCGAAAACCTGCGCGTGCTCGAGAAATTCGCCGTTATCGACCATTGCGTTGAAGCGCGCTAACGAGACGAAATGATAGGCGTCACCGTTAACCTCGCCCGGTCGCATGGGCCGTGTAGAATGCGATACGCACACCGTTACCGCGGCGGCACGCCTTTCAAGCAACGCCTTGACCAGGCTGGTTTTACCGGCGCCAGAGGGCGCCGAGATGGTAAACAGGCAGGCAATACTCACTCAAATTTCCAGAAATTAACGGCTGTACTCGGTAGCGGCCGCCTATTGTAATGACAGATCAACTATAGACCAATACACTTCTGCCACTAAACGAATAATCGGTCAGATGCTTAGCAAAGAATATCGGCAGCGATTTTCGGGCCTTGCCCGGGTTTACGGCGAGGCCGCGCTGGCACCGCTGCAGCGGGCGCATTTCTGCGTCGTCGGTATCGGCGGCGTCGGCTCCTGGGCGGCCGAGGCCTGCGCGCGCAGCGGTATCGGCAATATCACGCTGATCGATCACGACGATATCGATATCAGTAACACCAACCGCCAGCTGCATACCACCGTCGATAGCCTGCAGCGCTCCAAGGTCGAAGTGCTGCGCGAACGTATTCTCGCTATCAATCCCGAGTGCAACTGCAGCGCCATCGACGACCTGGTGACGCGCGGCAATATCGAAAAATTCGAGCTCGCCCAGTATGACTACGTAATTGACGCAATCGATCACGTCAGTCACAAGCTGACCCTGATGCATCACTGCCGCCGCAACAAGATTCGCTGTATCTCCACCGGCGGTGCAGGCGGCCTGACCGATCCAACCCAGATCGTGGTCAAGGACCTGACTCTGAGCTTCAACGATCCGCTGCTGGCCAAGGTGCGTTCGACGTTGCGCCAGCAATTGGGTTACAGCCGCAACCCGAAACGTCGCTACACCATGGATTGCGTGTTTTCGACCGAACAGCCGATATACCCCGTGGGTGACGGCACGGTCAGTTATGAAAAACCCGAAATGGACGAACGCACGACCCTGGATTGCGCTACCGGCATCGGTTCCTTCGTCGGCGTCACCGCCTGCTTTGGTTTCACGGCCGCCGCGCACGCGATCAGGAAGTACCTCAGTGCCTGCGCCGAATAGGGTCGTCTCGGGTCAAAGCTCGATCGCACCCAGGTTCAGGCCGTGCTCGCGCGCGCATTCCCTGGCGATCTCGTAACCGGCGTCGGCGTGGCGCATGACGCCACTGGCCGGATCATTCCACAAGACACGCTTGATCCGGGCCGCCGCGGCTGCGGTACCGTCGCAGCAGATTACGAGGCCGGCGTGCTGCGCGTAACCCATGCCGACGCCGCCTCCGTGATGGAATGACACCCAGGTGGCGCCACCCGCGGTGCTCAGTAGCAGATTCAACAAGGCCCAGTCGGAAACCGCGTCGGAGCCATCGAGCATCGCCTCGGTTTCCCGATTCGGACTTGCCACCGAGCCGGAGTCTAGATGATCGCGCCCAATCACGACTGGCGCCTTTAGTTCGCCCGAAGCGACCATTTCGTTAAAGGCGAGCCCCAGGCGGTCACGATCGCCGAGACCGACCCAGCAGATCCGGGCCGGCAGACCCTGGAAGCTGATACGGCTTTGCGCCATGTCGAGCCAGTTGTGCAGGTGCGGGTCGTCGGGAATCAGTTCCTTGACCTTGGCATCGGTCTTGTAGATATCCTCCGGGTCGCCGGACAATGCCACCCAGCGAAACGGCCCGATGCCCCTACAGAACAGGGGACGGATATAGGCCGGCACGAAACCCGGGAAGTCGAACGCATTCTTGACGCCCTGATCGAAGGCTTCCTGGCGAATGTTGTTTCCATAGTCGACCGTCGCAATCCCCTGGCCATGGAATTCGAGCATCGCCTGCACGTGAACCGCCATCGATTTACGCGCCTCCGCGGCCACCAGTTCCGGATCGGTGGCGCGTTTCATTTCCCACTGCTCCATGGTCCAGCCTATCGGCAGGTAACCGTTGACCGGGTCGTGCGCCGAAGTCTGGTCGGTGACGATATCCGGCTTAACGCCGCGCCTGACCAGTTCAGGCAAGATTTCACCACCGTTTCCGAGCAATCCGACCGACAGTGCCTCGCCTTTAGCGCAGGCGTCGTCGATCATCTGCAGCGCTTCGTCGAGCGAAGCGGCACGCTGGTCGAGATACTTTGTTCGCAGGCGAAAATCGATGCGCGTCTCGTCGCATTCGATGCACAGGATACTGTAGCCGGCCATGGTAGCGGCCAGCGGTTGCGCGCCACCCATGCCGCCAAGGCCCGATGTCAGAATCCACTTGGCGCGAGTGTCGCCGCCGAAGTGCTGGCGCCCGGCCTCGACAAAGGTTTCATAGGTGCCCTGCACGATTCCCTGGCTGCCGATATAAATCCACGAGCCGGCGGTCATCTGGCCGAACATCATCAGGCCCTTGCGATCGAGTTCGTTAAAGTGCTCCCAGTTGGCCCAGGCCGGTACCAGGTTGGAGTTTGCAATCAGTACTCGCGGGGCGTCAACATGGGTTTTGAAAACTCCGACCGGCTTGCCGGACTGAACCAGCAGACTTTCGTCGTGATCGAGCTCCCGCAGACATTCGAGGATCTTGTCGAAACATTCCCAGTTGCGCGCCGCACGGCCGATACCGCCATAGACGATCAACTGTTCCGGTTTCTCCGCCACCTCTGGATCGAGGTTGTTTTGAATCATCCGATAGGGCGCTTCGGTAAGCCAGCTCTTGCAGCTCAACTCGCTGCCGCGCGGTGCGCGAATCTTGCGGCTATTGTCGGTTCTGTCTAGGGGCATTCTGATTTCCTCATACTGATAATTTAGCGCAGTTGGTACTCATCGGTGGCGTAACGTGCACCGAGCTCGTAGCGGTCGCCGGGATAGGTTAATGACACGTAAGTGACCACCTGGTCGTGTTTCCAGGTTCGCCGGGTTAATAGCAGGCAGGGTTCGGCGGGGTTCATTTTGAGCAATTCACGCGTCTGCTGGTCCGGCACAATAGCCCGCACCCGGTGCTCCATTTCATCGGGCTTGAATTGCCCCAACAGGTAAGCGGTCGCCGTTATTCGGGTAAAATCCTGGTGGATGAAATCGGGCATCGCCCGCGGATTCACGTAGCGCGATTCGAGCTGCAGTGGCAGCTCTTCCTGGTAATGCACCGCGCGCAGTCGATAAAGAGGTTCATCGTCTGCAACCTGCATCAGTTCGGTTACAGTGCGACCGGCGTAAACCGACTCCAGGCTCAGCACTCTGGACCGATGTCGGCCACCACGCTGTTCGATCTCGAGCGCAATGTCCTGCAGCTCGATCAGGCTTGCATGCCGCGGTCGCTCGGCGACGAAAGAGCCGAGCCCGTGCACGCGATTGATCAAGCCCGCCTGGGTCAGCTCGCGCAACGCGCGGTTAATCGTCATGCGGCTGACATCGAGCGCGGCGACCAGGTCGTTTTCCGACGGCAACTTCTGCCCGGCGATCCATTCACCGCTCGTGATACGCCGTTCGATCAACTGCTTGATCTGGCGATAGATCGGTTCTGGCGCCGACTTGCTGATATCATCGAAACTATCGAGCATCGCACTCATTGGAAGATCCCTCGATCCCGCCAGTGCCCAGCCCGCATCACCGCCGCGCAGGGATTCATACCCATCCGATAGCTCAGCATTGCCGGCCGGGTAACGTCCCAGACCACGATGTCGGCCTGCTTGCCAGTTTCGAGCGAACCGATATCGTCCGCGAGGCCGAGCGCTTTCGCAGCGTTGAGCGTGACGCCGCGCAGCGCTTCGGCCGGGGTCAAGCGAAACAATGTACAGGCCATGTTCATGATCAACAGCAGTGAATGCACCGGCGAGCTGCCCGGGTTAGCGTCGGTGGCCAGCGCGATTGCTACCCGCTGCTCGCGCAATGCGTCGATCGGCGGTAGCCGGTTTTCGCCCAGAACGTAGTAGGCGCCGGGCAATAACACCGCAACGCTGCCGCTGGCGGCGAGCTGTACGACATCTTCGGGATTCAGGTACTCCAGGTGGTCGACCGACAGCGCACCGCGCCGGGCAGCCATCGCGGCACCACCCAGATCGCTCAGCTGTTCGACATGCGCCTTTATCGGCAGGCCCAGGTCCTGTGCGCAGGCGAGCATCCTCTCGCCCTGCTCGAGATCGAAGGCGATCGACTCGATGAATACGTCGACCGCATCCACCAATCCTTCGCGCTGCGCCCGTGGCAGCATTTCATCACACACCAACGCAATATAGTCGTCGGCACGCCCCTCGTATTCTGGCGGCAGGGCGTGGGCACCGAGGAAGGTCTTGCGCACCCGCAGGTCGAGCTCATCGGCAAGCCTGGCCGCAACGCGCAGTATCTTGGCCTCATTCTCGGTGTCGAGCCCGTAACCGGACTTGATTTCCATCGTGGTCACGCCTTCGGCCAACAGGGCCCTGATGCGCGGCAAGGCTTCGGCATACAGTTGTTCTTCGCTGGCCTGGCGGGTCGCATTGACCGTCGATACGATGCCACCACCACGCGCCGCGATCTCGGCATAGCTTGCGCCCTCTAGCCTCAACTCGAATTCATCGGCGCGGTCTCCACCGTAAACCAGATGGGTATGACAATCGATCAGTCCCGGGGTCAGCAGGCGCTGCTCGCAATCGACAATCTCGGCGCCGGCCGGCTCTGGCAGCTCCGCCATGGCTCCGAGCCAGGCGATTCGATCGCCATCGACCAGCAACGCGGCCTGCTGACGCAGCCCGTAGCCGGTCTCGCCCTGCATCGTTGCCAGGGTTGCGTTGGTGAACAGAGTTTGAGACATTAGTCCTGCTGTGACCTATACTTGTATATACAAGTATGCTACGCTGCTTTCTCCGCAAACGCAACAGGATTCACGGATCTGAGCATGACGACAAAAATCTGGGCTGCCTCCGCGCTGCTGGCCACCGGCTGGGCAGACTCGGTCGAAATAAGTATCGCTGAAGACGGCAGTATCGAAGCCGTTGCGCCGGATTCGGACTACATTTCGGGCGCCCGGGCCGAAGTGCTGATTCCGGCGGTGCCGAACGTGCACTCGCACGCGCACCAGCGCGCGATGGCGGGACTCGGCGAGCGCGCCGGCAACAACGAAGACAGCTTCTGGACCTGGCGCAAGGTCATGTACCACTACCTCGAGCGCATCCAGCCGGATCATCTGCATCACATCGCGGCACAGCTCTACCTCGAGATGCTCAAGGCGGGCTATAGCTGCGTCGGTGAATTCCAGTACCTGCACCACGATGTCGCTGGTAAGGCTTACACCAACCCCGCCGAAATGAGCCTGCAATGCCTGCAGGCGGCGCGCAGCGTCGGCCTCGGATTTACCGCACTGCCGGTTTTATATCGTTACGGCGGGTTTGGTAGCGTCGCGCCGCTCGACGGCCAGAAACGATTCATTAATAAGACCGACGACTTCGTCGGTATCGTCGATTCATTGCAGCAGGCCACCGTCGGGGACGCTAACGCCTCGGTCGGCATTGCACCGCATTCGCTACGCGCGATCGACCGGGAATTGCTGAACGAGGTCATCGGCAGCCTCGATCGGCTAGCAGCGATTCATATTCACGTCGCCGAGCAAACCAAAGAGGTCGACGATTGCCTCGCGTGGAGTGGCCAGCGCCCGGTAGCCTGGCTGTTCGATAACTTCGACGTGAATTCCGACTGGTGCCTGATTCACGCCACGCATATGGACGCTGCCGAAACTCGCAGCATGGCCGCTAGCGGTTGCATCGCAGGGCTGTGCCCGACCACCGAGGCCAACCTCGGCGACGGCTTTTTCAACGCGCTGGATTACCTGGCGCAACGGGGCCGCTGGGCGATCGGTTCCGACAGCCATATTTCGATCGACCCGGTAGAAGAACTGCGCTGGCTAGAATACGGCATGCGACTACAGACGCGACGGCGTAACGTGCTGACGTCGGCCACGACGGCGCACACCGGCCGCAACCTGCTCGATGCCGCCCTTGCCGGGGGCGCCCGCGCTTGCGGACGTGCAATCGGCAGCATCGCGCCGGGTTATCGCGCCGACCTGCTGGTGCTGGATTGCGATCACCCGCGGCTCTACGGCCGCCGGCGCGACGACCTGATCGATAGCTGGATTTTTTCCGGCAACGAGAACCTGGTGCGAGACGTCTATATCGGCGGCAAGAAGCTAATCGCCGACGGCCATCACGCCAACGAAGACATGATTGCGCAAAATTACCGTGTTACGCTCGATCAATTGGCCGGTTAGGAGACAGTTGTGACAAAGGCTTTGTTATTGACCCCGGGCTCGACACGCCTGACCGAACTGCGTCATATCTACCGCCAGAATCTGGGTGCAGACATCAACGATGCCTGCAAATCCCGGGTCGATGCGGCGGCAGCGGTAGTCGCCGAGGCCGCGCAAAACGATACGCCGGTTTACGGCATCAACACCGGTTTCGGTAAACTTGCCAGCACGCGGATTCCTGCCGAGCAGACCTCGCAGCTGCAGCGCAATCTGATCCTGTCGCATTGCTGCGGCGTGGGTGCGCCGTTACCACGCCCGGTGGTGCGGCTAATCATGGTGCTCAAAATGCTGTCGCTGGGGCGCGGCGCCTCGGGCGTGCGCTGGGAGATTATCGAGCGCCTGCAAACCATGCTGCGCCTGGACATCATGCCGTTGATACCGGGCGCACCTGACTGCGGCAATGATTGGCGAAGGCCATGTATTTTACCGGGACGACAAGATGCCGGCCGCCGAGGCCCTCAGGGCCGCCGGGCTCGAACCGCTGGAACTCGGCCCCAAGGAAGGCCTCGGAATGATTAACGGCACCCAGGTTTCGACCGCGCTCGCGCTCGCCGGCCTGTTCGACGCCTGGAGCCTCGCCCAGTCGGCACTGGTTTCCGGCGCGCTGACCACCGACGCGCTGATGGGCTCGACACGCCCGTTTCGCTCCGAAATTCACGCGCTGCGCGGGCTGCAGGGTCAAATCGACGCCGCGCTGAGTTTACGCACATTGCTCGAGGATTCGGAGATTCGCGAATCGCATCGTGTCGACGACGAACGCGTGCAGGATCCGTACAGCATCCGTTGCCAGCCGCAGGTCATGGGCGCCTGTCTCGACCAGTTCCGCCAGGTCGCACGAACGCTCGAGATCGAGGCCAACGCGGTGACCGATAATCCGATCGTGGTGATCGAGGATGGTTCGATACTGTCGGGCGGCAATTTTCACGCCGAGCCGGTTGCCTTTGGCGCCGACCAGTGTGCACTGGCGATCACCGAGATCGGTTCGATCGCCGCTCGCCGAATCGCGACCGTGGTCGATCCGGCACAAAACTTCGGCCTGCCGGCGTTTATTTCGCCCGATCCGGGGCTCAACTCCGGTTTCATGGTCGCGGAAGTAACCGCGGCGGCGC
>JAACFA010000270.1 GCA_009937625.1 Gammaproteobacteria bacterium
TGGCCTGAAGCCAGCGGCAGCAAGGACAAGGTATGCCTGGATCTATGGGAAAGTTACCTGAGGGGAGCCTGATCTTGTCCGAATCCGAAGAAACAGCGCTTAAACCGCTGGCCGCCGTCGACGGTCAACCGGCTTTCGAAGAGGCATGGCAGGCGGAAGTTCTCGCGATCGCCGATACCCTGGTGCGAAACGGCATGTTCAGCGCCGGCGCCTGGTCCGATGCCCTGGGCGCGGCGCTCGAGGAGGCCGCAGTCGGGGAAGCAATCGATAACCAGGAGACCTATTATCGTTGTGCCCTGCAGGCGCTTGAAACGCTGGTGGCGAGCAATAGCGAAATCGACCGGCAGTCCATGGCAGGAAAACGCAAGGACTGGGAACAGGCGTATCTGTCAACACCCCACGGTCAACCGGTCAACCTGAAAACAGAATGACGGTGGCTAAGTGCCCTGCGGCGGCGCCGGTAGATTCCGGCTCTGAATATTGGCCTCGAACAAATCTTTCGTTTCATTAACCGCCGATACCATATGATCTCTAAAGGCGAGGACCCTGGCGGTGCGCCTTAAATCCGGATGCAACGGTATCTGCAAGCCGAGCTTGTGCGAGGCGGATTTGTGAACTCCTATTGCTGGGTGCGCAGAGGGGAGTGTTGCACGATCACAACCGTCAATAGCGGTGCCAGCAGGCCGATCAGCGCCACCGTGATCAGCAGCCAGCCGAGATCGCTGTAATCGGCCGCGGTCTTGACCACGTCGGCAACGCGATCGCGTACCTCGCGCGTCACCGTGTAGATTTCGTTGAGGTACTTCGTGCCCAGGCTGGCGGCCGACAGCGCGAGGTTGGTGAACGATGCCATTACCGCGAAAAAAGTGGCCTTCAGGTGGGGCGGCGCGTTTTTCGCGATCCAGGCCAGCATCGGGATCATCGAGATCTGGCCCAGCGGCGATTCGATCAGGGTGTCGATGAGCGCGATAAAGCGCGCGTCGACCACGCCGCCGGTGCGCGCCGCGGTCCACTCGTGCAAACCGTAGTAAAGCCCGATGTTCGGCAACGAAAGAATGGCGGCGGCAATCGTCAGCACGACGATGACGAAAGCGATGGAGCGCTTCGCCATCATCGGCCGCAGCACCACCATCCCGATCAGCGTCAGCAGCGAGGCAATCAACGACAGCACCGAAAGAAACTGCTGATCGAAGCCGAGAACGTCGATCTCGAACCAGGCGGCACCGGGCCCAGGCAGGGGCGTGGCGCGAAATACGAAGATTATGACCGCCGTGCCGACCAGCATGTTGCGCATCTCCGGTTCCAGCTCGAGCAGCAGGCGGTACATCAGGAACAGGATAATCGACATCGACCCGATGAAAATAATCTCCTGCGCCAGCGGCACCTGGCTGATGCCCATGGTTACTGTGAACACGGCGAATACCAGGCTGCCACCGAGTATCCACCAGTTGGCGTGGGTCTCGCCGGTCGGCGCGAACAGCAGCTTGTCGATGGCCGCGTGATCCTGGCCCTGCTCACGCATTCGCTGCGCGCGTCTGCGTAATATGATACCGCCAAGGATCACGCCGGAAATCGACAGCACCGGAATAGCCAGTGCCATCAGGTAAATATCGGCATAAATTGCGACCTTCATCTCCTCGGACATGTCTTCGACGCCGCTGAACATCGTGATGTTCAGCGCGGCGACGGCCGCCAGGCCGAAGATGATGGCGAAACGTCCCAGGGTCTGCATAGTGGTGTGCATGACCTTGATTTCGCTCTCGGGATAGGGGTCGCCGTGTTCGGTGATGGTCGGCACGGCCTCGACCGTCATCGCATCCGCGACCACGTCCTGCACCACGTAACCGGTCGGTGCCAGGATTGTGGCGATGACGAACCAGGCTTCGGGCTTCAGGATTTCAGCCATGGCCTGGGTATGCGCGATGATGCCGTACATGATCAGGATGCTTGCGGTAATCAGGCAGGCACCGATGTAAACCAGCAGCGCCTTGCGGCGCCAGATCAGGTCGACCAGGTGCCCCAGCGGCATTTTCAGGGTCCAGGGTATCCCCGCCCAGAAGGCCAGGCCGGCGAGAAACGCGGCGGACAGGTCGAGATACTCCTTGATGAAAAAGGTACCGACGATCGCGGTCAGGCCCTGCACGCCGGCGGCCAGGTATATCATCAGCGGCGGCAGGTAGGACCAGCGAAACTGGCGCCCGAGATCGAGAAAGGTGTTGTCGAACCAGCGCCAAACCGGGTTCCTGGTCATGAATTCTCACCTGTAGATTGAACGATAGAACCTATTATCACATGCTGAAAACCCGACGCAAATCAATAAAAAGGCGGTCACTAGCGCTAAAGTTGGGCTATTGGATTACCGGGTAGTTGATCTATGTTTGGTCCTTACGTACATAATATCGACCCGATATTCGCCGAACTGGGCGGTTTCTACCTTTGGTGGTATGGCGCGAGCTACACGTTAGGATTTCTTGCGGGATATTTCTGGTTACGTGCCAATCGCAAGACACTCGACTTCTCCGATGGCGATGTCTACAAACTAACCATTTATATTGCCCTCGGCGTGCTCCTTGGCGGTCGCGCGGTCGAAGTCATATTTTATGAATGGCCTTACTATAGCCAACATCTGTGGCATATTCCGGCCATCTGGCTGGGGGGTATGTCGACGCATGGCATACTCCTGGGCTCGACCCTCGCCGTCATCCTGTTTAGCCACCTGAACCAGCGCAGTTTTCTCGAGGTTGCCGACGTCCTGGCGATCGCCGCCGCATTTATCATGGGCTTTGGACGCCTCGGCAACTTCATCGACGGGCAAATCGTCGGCAGCCTTACCGAGGTGCCGTGGGGCGTCAAGTTCCCCGACCACGAGGGTTTCCGGCATCCCGTCGTGCTATACGACGGGCTTAAAAACTTGCTGCTGGTACCGTTTTTACTGTTAATCAGACGAACCCGGCCGCCGGCGGGGGTTCTGGTCGCGCATTTCATTCTGTGGTATGGATTCCTGAGGTTTTTTGTCGATTTTTTCCGCGAGTATCGCAGCAGCATGTTCGGCCTGCCGCCGGGACAGGAATTCAACCTGTTGATGACGCTGATCGGTGTCGGAATGCTGATTTGGCTTTATCGCAAGGCCCGCCCCGCAGATGCGGCAGAAAGGTCGCCCGGGATAGAGACCCGGGTCGCAACAGGGTCGGGCGACGGGATCTGGTTAAAACGGACAATTTTTGTCCTGTTGCTGGTTTTACCGACCATAATTCCTAGCGACTGGACCCAGGACGTGCCGGCGCGTTACGGTGCCCGCCACCCGGGTATGACGCATTCCACTATTTATCCGCCGATACGGAACTGAGTGCGGCGTTCAGGATCGATCATTCCGTTGCGGTCGGGCTGTGATTGTAGTTTGTTCTCGCCAGGCCCCGGTTTTTTGCCAATACTATGGTGAAAAATCAGTCATGTTCAAACCGTGCAGGGCAGCCGCATTTGCGGGCACTTGACCGGACGCTGCGCCTGTTTCCACCACTGAGGATTGCTCGCCTGGGCCACGATTTCATTGTGGT
>JAACFA010000271.1 GCA_009937625.1 Gammaproteobacteria bacterium
CCGCTAAGTGTTCCGCACCCGGCGGGGATGACGAAGTACAGGCGTCATGCCGGCCTCCGAGCCGGCATCTCGCGAGAGTTGGAAGATCCCCGCTTACGCGGGGATGACGATTTTAGGAGTCATTTTCGCTTACGCGGGGATGACGGATAGTTGGAACTTTGAGGCGGCCTGCCCCGGCAGGCCACTCGTCAAAGACCGTGGGTGATCTTATTGATCTTAATTTCCTGCGTAGGCGATCTTCTGAGACAGGAATACCTGGTTAAGAAGTCGTGAGGGAATCGGCGTTACGCCGCTAAAAGGATTTAAGGTCCGGGCTATGCCCGGTGTTTAACTTAATCAGGAGAAGTCATATGCCTTTAACTCTTGAGCAAAAACAGAGCGTGGTCAGCGAGGTAGCCGAGGTTGCAGCGCAGGCGCATTCTGTCATTGCCGCCGAGTATCAGGGCTTGACTGTTGGCGAGATGAGCGCGTTGCGCGTCAAGGCTCGTGAGTCGAACGTTCAAATGCGCGTGGTCAAGAATACCCTGGCCAAACGTGCGTTCGAAGGTACCGACTACGATTGCATGAAGGACGCGTTGCAAGGTCAGATGGTCTACGCATTTTCGATGGAAGAGCCGGGCGGAGCCGCCAGGGTTCTGAAGGACTATTCGAAAGACAACGATAAGCTCGTGGTCAAGCTGATCGCCTTTGGCGGTGAGCTGCTCGATCCCTCGGAAATCAAGCGTCTGGCCTCGATGCCAACCTACGATCAAGCTATCAGCATGCTGATGGCCGTGATGAAAGCCCCGGTGGAAAAGCTGGCACGCACCATGAACGAGGTGCCCGGCAAGTTGACCCGGACCGTGGCCGCGATTCGCGACCAGAAGTAATTAATTTTATTTTTCTGTATCAGGAGAAAATCAATGGCAGTTTCAAAAGAAGACATTCTGGAAACTTTATCGAACATGACGGTTATGGAAGTCGTCGATCTGATCGCCGCGATGGAAGAGAAGTTCGGCGTTTCTGCCGCAGCCGCAGTCGCTGCAGCGCCGGCCGCCGCCGCGGGTGGTGACGCAGGTGGCGAAGCCGCCGCGGAGAAGGACGAGTTCGACGTGGTTCTTACCGGTTTTGGCGACAAGAAAGTTGGCGTCATCAAGGCAGTTCGCGGTATCACCGGCCTCGGTCTGAAAGAAGCGAAAGACATGGTAGAAGGTGCGCCGACTACCGTTAAGGAAGCCGCTTCCAAGGACGAAGCCGAGGAAATGAAAAAGCAGCTTGAAGAAGCTGGCGGAACTGTAGAGCTTAAGTAAGTTCGCGGTTCTTGGGCACTTGCCTGCATTTCTCGCCGCCCTCGAAGTGGAGGTCGGCGAAATCATCGTCGCGATACGGGTATGCCGATGTATGCATATTCGAAAAGCGGCGAGCTATGCAGGCGAGGTGTACCCGTACTTAAAATGCGAGGGCTGATGACTGGAAGGTCATCGGCCCGCGCGTGCTTCCGTTGGCGATGCAGGCGGGAAGCGATATGAAAACGTTATTACTGGTGACTATAAATGGCATACTCTTTTACTGAGAAAAAACGTATTCGCAGGGATTTTGGCAAGCGCCCGGCAGTGATCGATGAACCTTACCTGCTGGCAATCCAGACCGACTCGTACAAGCGTTTTCTAAATCCCGAAGGGAACCAGGAAGGCACCGGTTTGCAGCGCGCCTTCGAATCTATTTTTCCGATTGTCAGCTTCAGCGGTAACGTCGAGCTCGAGTACGTCAGCTATCGCATCAGCGATCCGGTTTTCGACGTCAAGGAGTGCCAGATCCGTGGCCTGACCTATGCCGCGCCGCTGCGCGTGCTGGTGCGACTGGTGATCTACGACAAGGAAGCCTCGGCCAAGAACCGCTCGGTCAAGGATATCAAGGAACAGGAAGTCTACATGGGCGAAATGCCCCTGATGACCGAAAACGGTACCTTCGTTATCAACGGTACCGAGCGCGTTATCGTTTCCCAGCTGCACCGTTCGCCCGGCGTGTTCTTCGATCACGACCGCGGCAAGTCGCATTCCTCGGGTAAGCTGCTGTTTTCCGCACGCGTTATCCCTTACCGTGGCTCCTGGCTCGATTTCGAATTCGATCCCAAGGACTCGCTGTTCGTGCGTATCGACCGTCGCCGCAAGCTGCCCGCGAGCATCCTGCTGCGCGCACTCGGCTTCGACAACGAGCAGATGCTCGACATGTTTTTCGATCACAACGTTTTCAAATTTGCCAAGACCGGGATCAACATGCAGCTCGAGGCCGACTGGTTCAAGGGTGAGACCGCGACTTTCGACATCAAGGTCAAGGGTAAGGTGCTGGTACAGCAGGGCCGCCGTATCACCGCGCTGCACATCAAGCAGCTGAAAGCATCCAAAATCAAATTGCTGGCCGTGCCCGACGATTACGTGATCGGCAAGGTGCTGTCTGAAAACCTGGTGGATAGCGAAACCGGTGAAATCTTCGCCAACGCGAACGATGAGATCACCGAGGAAATGCTGGCGATGATTCGCGACAAGGGCATCAAGCAGATTCGAACCATCTTCACCAATGAGGTCGACCGCGGACCTTATATTTCCAATTCGCTGGCGCTGGACCCGACCACCAACGATCTCGAAGCCAAGGTTGAAATCTACCGTATGATGCGTCCCGGCGAGCCGCCGACGCGCGAGTCTGCCGAGAACCTGTTCCAGAACCTGTTCTTCAACGACGAGCGTTACGATCTGTCCGAAGTCGGCCGCATGAAGTTTAACCGCCGCCTGGGACGCGACAGTATCGATGGCGAAGGCGTACTGTCGACCGAGGATATCGTCGACGTCATGAAAGTTTTGATCGATATCCGTAACGGCAACGGTAACGTTGACGACATCGATCACCTCGGTAACCGTCGCATCCGCAGTGTCGGCGAAATGGCCGAAAACGCTTTCCGTACCGGTATCGTGCGGGTCGAGCGCGCGGTGCGCGATCGCCTCGGCCTGGTCGAATCCGAGGGGCTGATGCCGCAGGATATTATCAATGCCAAGCCGGTAGCCGCCGCGGTCAAGGAATTCTTCGGCTCGAGCCAGTTGTCCCAATTCATGGATCAGAACAATCCGCTGTCCGAAGTTACCCACAAGCGCCGCGTATCGGCCCTGGGGCCGGGTGGCCTGACGCGTGAACGTGCCGGTTTCGAAGTGCGCGACGTGCACCCGACGCATTACGGCCGCGTATGCCCGATCGAGACCCCTGAAGGCCCGAACATCGGTCTGATCAATTCGCTTTCGGTTTACGCCCGCACCAATCATTACGGTTTCCTCGAGACCCCTTATCGCAAGGTGGTCAATGGCAAGGTGACCAACCAGGTCGAGTACCTGTCGGCGATCGAGGAAAGCCAGTACCAGATTGCGCAGGCCAACGTCACGCTAGATAAAAAGGGTGTGATGACCGATGAACTGGTTCCCTGTCGGCACCAGAACGAATCGATTCTGTCGACTGCCGACAAGATCGATTACATGGACGTGTCGCCGAAGCAGATCGTATCGGTCGCGGCTTCGCTGATTC
>JAACFA010000272.1 GCA_009937625.1 Gammaproteobacteria bacterium
GTATTACGGCGAAAAGCTTAATAGCATCAGCCACCTGGTCGGTGCGGTACTGGCACTCGTCGGCTTCGGGGCGCTGCTGGCAATCGGCATTCAGGCCCGGGATCCGTGGGTTGTCGGCAGTTTCAGCGTGTTCGGTATTACCCTGGTGCTGCTGTACACCATGTCGACGCTGTATCACAGCTTCCATCCACCCCATTTGAAGCGAATCTTCAGGCTGCTCGATCACGTCGCGATCTACCTGCTGATCGCCGGGACCTATACGCCTTACATGCTGCTTAGTCTGCGCGACGGTAATGGGTTCCTCATCATGGGCATTATCTGGGCGCTGGCGCTGGCGGGTATACTGAGCGAGTTATTTTTATCCGGTCGCGCCGTCAAGGCAGGTCAGCTGCTGATTTACCTGGGCATGGGCTGGGCCTGCTCGTTCGACTTTGCCAGCCTCAGGGAGGCGTTGCCGGAGATGGGCTTGTGGTGGTTGACTGCGGGCGGAATCGCTTACACCGCCGGCGTGGTTTTCTATGTCCTCGACAAGATGAATCGCCTGACCCATGCCCACGGCATCTGGCATTTCTTCGTGCTGGCGGGATCCGCCTGCCACTTCGTGTCGGTGATCGGCTACGTTCGATAACTCGCCATCCTGGACCGGTATTACGTCCCGGATACGTCGAAATCCACACGCTTTATGGTTACCGACTTGCGGTCCTTGAGCTTACCGGGCTTCAGTGGATTGAATCCGAACAGGTTGGAAACCTGGCGAAATTCGCGGCTGAAAAGCCACTGGGTTGCCATCCCGGATGCCAGCCCGACTAGCCGTAACCTCGGAAACTCTTTTTGCCAGTGCGTCAGCGGAATCCTTCGCGCCAGGATTTTCCTGGTTTCACGGGCGAGTTCCTGCGTGCTCAATTCCCTGGCCAGGGTGGCCGAGTGTGCGCTGCGTTGCTGAATGATTCTTGACAACTCGCGGGCGCGCTCGCGGGCGCGGGGCGTGTTTATCAGGCTAAACCTGTACTCGTTGGGCAGGATACGTTCGTCGTACTGCCGGGTGACGTAGTCGCAAATGTCCGGGTGCCGTAGCATGATCAGGCGACCGTCGAGGTCGCGCCCGACCATGGGTGACTTGCCTCCGAAAAGCTCGCCGTAGTACTGCACGCCAGCCAGGTTGGCCTCGATGTCGGCGCGGCTTGCAATGCCGGTAATCCGGGTGCCCATGTAACTGAGTTCGAAGACCATCGACAGTTGCCTGATGTCTTCCGGTTCCAGTTTTTTGCGCTTGCTACGCAGCGCGTTGTAGTAGTGAAATCCATCATCGAAAAAATGTGTCAGCTTGTCGGCGCCCATACGTACGCCGCAAACGTTGACAATCGATGCGAGGTGAAAGTGAGCGGGAATGAATCGCCATCCCGCGGCACCATAAACGCTTTCCTCGGGATACATCTGGATCCGTTCGATCTGTGGCCAGTCAGCGCAGCCATTGCTGCCGATGCAGCGTTCGAACATGCCCCAGGTGTAATCACGAATGAACATTGCCCGGTATTCGGCGAAAAAAGCGAATTCCAGCGCTGTATCGCCAGGTGTTCGGGCATCGGTTTGGCGCGTGGCGTTAACCCGATCGATAACGATTTTTATCGATTTAGAAAGTTGCTCGCTAATCGCTGCAGCGGAGTCGGCGAGTGGAATATGGGCATAGGTCCAGGGGTCGGACTCGCTCGCGCGGGCACTCCCGGAACTCGCCAGCAGCAGGCTTGCGATCGTCAGCAGCTGTAAAAACGGGTGAAAACACTTTTTCCAGTTCATGCGTGTTTAGCGATTGGTCGAAGTCTGCAGACTGCATCGCAGCGTGCCGCTTTTCAATCGCTACCCTCGAAGTAGCGCTATGCCTTACCACCGGCATTAAATATCGGCACTTTTCTTCAGGGATCGCCTGTGCCGGGCCGCTTGCAAGGCCAGCCAGGTTTCGATGTTTCGCTGCGAATTTAAAACAGAATGGTCTTGCCGGCCACGAACCAGCCGGAAGACGCTTTGGTTGTTATGTAGCTATTTTGCGCGCCAGCAGAATGCCGCTCGACCATTCCCAGAACTCGACCTCCAGTTCTGGCCGCGCCTGCATTGTCTCGATATAAACCGGCACCTGCGGCGCGTGACCCTCGGGCCAGTTTTCCTGCGGCAGCAAGTCGTCGCAGACATAAACGCCGTCATCGGCCAGCAGCGACAGGGCTTCGTCGAGCTCGCTGAATTTGCCCGGCAACGCATCGGCGAAGATCAGGTCGAACCTGAGAGTTTGCGTATTTTGCAGAAACTCGCTGCCGTCCTGTTCGACGAAGTTGATGCGCGGATCGTAGCCGAGGTTGATCTTGGCCACCTGCTGCACGACCGGATCTATGTCAACCGTAACCAGGTGGCCGTCCGCATCGAGCCCGTCGAGCAGCCAGCAGGTTGCCATACCGGTGCCGGTACCGAGTTCGAGAACTTTGGCCGCCGGTTTGGCCCGGGCCAGCGTGCGCAGCAGCGCACCGGTGGTCGGGATCGACGCCATGTTGAATCCCAGCGTTTCGGTAGCGATTTTAATATCCTCGAGATGCGGCGGTGGCGTCATATCGAGCGACTTGCGATCGGGAAAGTTAGACATATCGGCGCTAGCTGTCGAGGTGGTTTTCGAAGCCGTCCAGCCCGGCGAGCGCGAACAGCGACCTGATCTCGTCTAGCGCCTCGTCGGTGTAGGGCAACGGCGGTTGCTTACCCCATACCGGTGCCGGCCAGGCGGGATCGGTTTCAAAACGCACGATGTGGTGCAGGTGCAGCTGCGACACCTGGTTTCCCAGTGCCGCGACATTGAGTTTGTCGCCGTCGAACTCGTCCATCAGGAATTCTGACAATAAACAGGATTCAGCGAGTAACCGTTGGCGATCGTCGCCAGCCAGCTGGTAAATCTCCTGAATGTTGTCGCGATCCGGCACCAGGATATACCAGGGATAATTGCGATCGTTCATTAACAGAAGATGGCATAACCGGAAGCGGCCCAGGTGGATGCAGTCGTCAGCCAATTGTGGATGTATTGCCGCCATGTTCGCCCCTAGTAGTGATTTTGTCTGATACAGGTAACAAATTATACGGTTTGTGGCTGCTTTCGCGAAACCCGGGTCCTTCAGGAGTTGATAATTGAGGCTTGTAGCTCCAGTTGTATTAGATATAAGCTGTGCACAGGACAGGCGTTCCATCATCCGATCAACGAGTCAGACCACATGAGAAATTCAGTCATTGCCGCGAGTATCTTTTTGGGTTTGATGTTTGGCGCAGGCTCAGCGCAGGCGCAAACGGTCAAGAAATGGGTCGACGAGGAAGGGGTTACGCACTACTCGGATCAAAAACCCGTGGACGGTGATCCCGGGGTCAAGGAAATCGAGGTGCCCGAAGCGAACGTGACCCCGGTCGATACGGAAGATGCCAATAAGCGCATCCAGGAGCAGTTGAAGAAGATGGAGCAGGATCGCATGGCGCGAGAACAGGAGGCCAGGGAAAAAGAAGAAGCCAGGGCGCTCG